>PGTJ01000304.1 GCA_002794515.1 Phototrophicales bacterium | reverse complement strand
GATAGAGACTGCTCTGATGACCACCCCACCCCCATTTTTAATACTCGGAAAAATTTTGCGTCCTCATGGTGTTCGTGGGGAATTGCGCGTGCAACTGATGACCGATTATCCAGAGCGCATCGCCAAACTGAAGAAAATCGCACTCGGCGACTCGCCCACATCGGCAAAGGTGCAATTTTATGGTGTGGAATTTATGCGTCCACACCAAGATTATGGGTTGCTCAAACTAAAAACGGTGAACGACCGCAACCAAGCCGAGCTATTGCGGGATTTATTCGTCATGGTCAAAACCGAAGATGCTGTGCCACTGGCAGATGATGAAATTTATTTATATCAGCTCATCGGCATGATGGTCAAAACCGATACCGATGACATACTCGGCACGGTGACGGATGTCCTCGAAACAGGCGCGAATGATGTGTATATCGTGCAGAGTGACCAGTATGGCGAAATCCTCATCCCCGCCATACCTGATGTGATACTCAAAACAGATGCCGATACCAATATCATCACCGTGAAATTACCAGAGGGATTGTTGGGCGAGATTACCGATGAAGATCAAGATTAAGATTTTTGCAAAATTGATTTTGCATCCTATAATAAAATCTCATACTTTTGGGAGGCTATTATTATGGATGAGCGATATTATTGGTTGGGATTCAACCTCATCTCTGGTATCGGTATCAAGCGTATCGAAAAACTAAGGGCGCAATTCGGGACACTCGGCAACGCATGGAATGCCCCCGAAAACCTATTAAAAGAAGCCAAATTAGGCGATTCAATCATCCAATCTTTGCTCATCCAGCGCAAAAAAATTGATTTGCAAGTCGAATTCGATAAACTCGCCAAGCATCATATTCAGTTGATGACTTTTTTGGATGAAGACTATCCGTCACAATTAAAAACAATCGATGACCCGCCACCCGTATTATATGTGCGCGGGGAATTATCACCACAAGACGAAAAAGCCTTGGCTATCGTGGGGACGCGCAAATGCACCCATTATGGTCGTGATGTGAGTTTTCAGCTATCACAAGAATTAGCACAAAACGGAGTGACCATCATCAGTGGCTTGGCACAGGGCATAGACGCATCGGCTCATAAAGGCGCATTGAAAGGTGGTGGGCGCACCATCGCCGTCTTAGGTTGTGGTACAGACATCATTTACCCGCGTGAACATGCCGAACTCACCAAGCAAATTATCACTCATGGGGCGCTCATCAGCGAATTTCCGCTTGGCACACCACCCATTAACAAAAATTTTCCGCGTCGCAACCGCCTGATTAGCGGATTAGCATTAGGGGTGTTGGTGGTCGAAGCACCCGAAAAAAGTGGGGCGCTCATCACTGCCCATACAGCCGTCGAACAGGGGCGAGAGGTGTTCGTGATACCGGGCAACATCACCAATCACAATGCGTCTGGCACGAATAAATTGCTCCAAGACGGGGCAAAACTCATCACATCGGCAAAAGATATTCTGAATGAATTGGATATCGAATACACTGTTCAAAAATCGCGGGTAAGAACCGAGACGATTGCCCCATCTAGCGATATCGAAGCAAAAATCCTGAGCTATATCAGCACAGAACCAATTCATATCGATGAAATTATCCGCGCATCGGGGTTGAGTAGTGCAGAAGTCATGGGTTTGTTGACCGTTTTGGAATTAAAAGGGCTTGCACAATCGACAGGATACATGCAATATAGCCTCGTAACATAGTGGATACAGCCCATTGTGGCTATGAGGTTAACAACATGACAAACCATTTATACGCGCTCGTGTTGGCAGGTGGTGGTGGAACACGCCTGTGGCCCATGAGCCGAAAGAACACACCCAAGCAATTACTCCCATTGGTGGATAATCGGACGATGTTCCGCACCAGTGTAGACCGAATCGCCAAGATATTACCACCAGAACGCATCTGTGTGGTGACGGGTGGCGATTATGTTGAACGCATGATGGCAGAAGTGCCACATATCCCCAAAGAAAATTTTTTTGTCGAACCAGATGGCAAAAATAGCGCCCCTGCCGCCGCCTTTGGCATTTGGATGATACACCAGCGTGATCCGCAAGCCACAGTCGCCTTGCTCACGGCTGATCATCACATCGTCAAAGAAGATCATTTTTGCGAGGCGATCGCCTCTGCATATGAATTGGCACAAGAAGGATACATCGTGACATTGGGGATATCACCCACCTACCCCGCTACAGGATTTGGATATATCCAACAAGGGGATGTCATCCGCAAAATGAACGGCTTCACAGGTTATCATGCCCTGCGCTTCACCGAAAAACCCGATTTAATCGCCGCCACCGAATTTGTCGCCTCTGGACAATATAGCTGGAATAGTGGTATGTTCATTTGGACAACACAACGTGCCAAAGAGGAATTCGCATCACAACAGCCAGTGATGTTCAATTTATTCGAGCAACTGGCACCCAGCATCGGCACCGATGCCTTTATGACCCAACTGGCATCGATTTGGGAGAAAATGCCATCGATCTCCATCGATTATGCCATCATGGAAGGGGCGAAGCGCATGGCGGTCATCCCTGCGGATATTGGCTGGAGCGATGTAGGCAGTTGGGCATCGTTGTTCGAGGTGCATAAGACCGATAAATTCGGCAATGTATTCAAGAGCAAAAGTAAAGACCGTGTGATTTTAGATACGCACGATACTATGGTCTATAGCGACCGCATGATCGTCACCATCGGGGTGCGTGATATTATCCTTGTGGATGCGGGCGATGTGTTGTTTGTGTGTCATAAAGACCGTTCGCAAGATGTGCGAGAAGTGGTAAACCACTTGCGCTCTAGCAAAAAACATGATTATCTTTAGAGAATTGAGATTGTGAGTTTATTAGGAATTACCGAATGAGTGAATCCATACAAGTTTACTGCGTCAAATGCAGAGAAAAACGTGAGATTATCGAACCAGAGGCGATATTCACCAAAAATGGCGCACCTGCCTTGCGCGGAAAGTGTGCGGTATGTGGCACGACTCTGTTTCGGATGGGTGCAACACCCGCCCATGATGGTTTAGCGAAGCCGATCATCGAAAAAAGTGAAAAACCAACAGAAAAAGGCAAGGCGAATGGCAAAGGCAAGTCGAGTGCGAAGACTGCCTCCCCCAAAAAACGAGGCAAATCCAGCAAATTGGTGATCGTCGAGTCGCCCGCCAAAGCCCGCACCATCGGCAACTTTTTGGGCAAAGATTACGT
>PGTJ01000230.1 GCA_002794515.1 Phototrophicales bacterium | reverse complement strand
TCTCTGGCAAAGGGGTGCCTGCGGCATTATTCATGGCGCTCAGTGTGACCGTGTTGCGCTTCGCCCTAGAGCTAAATTTATCGCCCCGCGAATTATTACATCGTGCAAACTTAACCATGCTGAATAATCAAGAATCGGGCATGTTCACCACCGCCTTTGTCGGCTATTTAGATGAAAAGACGGGCGATTTGATATATGCCTCTGGGGGACATCTGCCACCGATTCATTATCATCAGCAAACAGGGACTTGCACCCGTCTGGCTATTCATGGGGTGGCATTAGGTGTTTTTGCCAAAGCCACCTATGATGAATCGGTGTGTCATATCGAAAAAGGGGATGTTCTGGCATTTTATACAGACGGCATCAGCGAGGCGATTAACGAGGCAGATGAAGAATTTGGCGAAGAGCGCATCATCGCCACCATCCAATCGCTGGCAACACAAAGCGCAGAGGCAATCGCCCAAGCGGTGAAATCGGCGGTGATTCAGCATACCAAAAGTCAGGGCATATTCGATGATGAAACGCTCATCATCCTCAAACGCACATCATAGACGGGTCAGATGCGAGCATGTATCCGACCCGTTTAACATCCTAACGGGCGAGCGCAGGTAATGTAATCACACTCCGCGCCATTTGCGCCACGATAGGGTCTAATCTGCCATTATTGGGCAAGACGATATACAACCGCGTGCCATATGCTTCCATACTAGACACAATATCGGCGCGTGGCGACCCAACCATGCCATCGGTGAAAATCAGCACCCTATCGACACGCGGGGTCATTTCGAGCAGATGTTTGAACACACAATTAATATCTGTCCCACCTGTGCCTGTCACCTGACCTTCGTTGATTTCGGCGAATTTCATCGGATGCACCACCGTAGAAAATTGATACAACTCAGCTTGTTTGCGTGCCAGATACGGACGGATGAGATACATACACTGCGCCAAGATGTTGTTCATCGAACCCGATACATCCAGATAAATAAATGCCCTGCTCGGACGATGCGGTGTTCGCGCCCGCATCGAGACGGGTTGCGCCCATAAGGTCTGAGGTGCGCCAAGCGCCCGCCTTGCGTGCATCATGCGGTCGCCGTATGGGTTGGGGATGACACCGTTGCCACCGATGACCATCGTCTTGTCTTTGATCATGCGCTCTTCTTGACCTGGGCGCTTGCTGAGGGTACGTTGCAAGATCAAGGCAAAGGCGCGGCGCACATCTTCACTGGTCTCAGATAGCTGGAACTTATTACGGCGTGTGATACCATTTGTGCCACGTATCCCGACAGGGACATAACTCCACTTTTTGGTCGCTTCTTCCATCATTTCTTTGATGAGCGGGTCGTTGATCGGGTCGCCACCCTCATACTCACCGAGTAGCATAGGCATCATGTGCATAGGGATTTTATCGGCATGTTTGAGCAACAACGCCA
This sequence comes from Phototrophicales bacterium, assembly GCA_002794515.1. Lineage (GTDB taxonomy): Bacteria > Chloroflexota > Anaerolineae > Aggregatilineales > Phototrophicaceae. The sequence continues at coordinate 2,940 of PGTJ01000230.1, read as the reverse complement.
ACACATCTTCATACATGGGCAAGCGTGGCGCACCGAGCAACCGTGACCGCCGTTTTGGATACAAACGCATCACCATCTCTTTTACACCATCGGGCATCCCTTCAGGGTAAATCGGCTCATCGGGCCACCCGATTGGCGGGCGCAATAAGCAATGTGGAAATTGGTCGGCGGGGTTAATGGCATCAAAAAATCCCATGTATTCGGGTTGCGAAAATTGTGCCATCAATCCCGCGTTGATAATCGCATCGAAGGCGATATTCTGCACGGGTGTCATCCGCGGGTGCATCCGGGTATGTGCCAGCAAGACATGCCATAATTCGTGCATGACCAATAAAAAGAGGTGTTCATCCCGCTCACAATATTGAGCGACAAAATCGGGATTGATGACCAACTGCGGGCGACGTTTGCATTCGACCGCCGCCGTTGGCACTTGACGCGAGATTTCGATGCTCGCCAACCGAGTCAAGGTCTCCATCTCGAAACGTGCGGCGGGTAAACAGCGTATCAGCCGATTTTTGAGGATGTTTGCCTCTGATTGTGTGGTTGGTCGTATGCTCATCGTTTTCACCTCTTGTTTAGTCATTTATGATATAACACCTGTTGCCATTGCCAGTGCAACCAAACGGGGGTCATCTGTGACCAACGCCCGATTCAGATAGTGCTGGTTAAACATAATCGGCGATGTCGCCAGTAACACCTGTGTGCGAGCGCGTGCCAATACATTCAGCACCAGCATCATATCGATCGCCCGCACAACCTTAATCGCTGGTTTGGGCGGCTCATCTTTTTTCTCGCTGTCGTCATCATCAAATAAATCCTTTTTGGGCATGAATGATGGCGCACCCAATTGCTTGACCAAATTCTCATTTTCTAGCAGATAAACCATCGCCGCGCCTTTGAAGGCATATTTGCCCCATGCCACATCCAACAGATTTTTGAGAGCCGTCACATCATCACCACCCTGCTCCAACTTTCGTACCACCAAACGGCTATCGCTATATTCGGTATTCACTTCGTGTCCCAAAAGCCGATAAAACGGGTCGCCTAAGCCTTTGAGTTCAAAGCGCACAGCTACGGTATGCAACGGCAATAAGCTGGATTCCACCTGCTCACGCGGTGATGACAATGAACGGAACGGTGACGGAGATGGTGCAGGCTGGTTATTGTTGTTGTTATTGGTCGGATTGGTGTTATTGGCATTGGTGTTGCTACTACCGAACCGATTGGTTGTTGATGAGCTGGTGAATGGTCGCCCAAACGGAGTTGTCGGGGTGGTATTTTGTCCATTTTGTTGCGTATTTTGTGTGTTATTTGGTTGGGGTTGTGTGGCATTGGTCGCAGGTGGGCGACCAAAACGCATCCCGCCAAATGAGGTGGTGGGTGTGTTATTATTGGTGGTGCTTTCTGTGGGCAGATTTTGGTTTTGGTCGCTCATTTCAATGTCTCCTCATAAATACCAAACAACTTCAGGTCATCTTGGAACTTTTCTAGCGCGTCTATCCAACTATGTGTGCGCCACCAATTGGGGAAGCCATGAAGCAGGTAATTGCGTTCTAGGCGAAACAGGCGCGTGTCATCTCGCCCGACCTGATTTTCAATCCATGTGCGAATTTCATTCCACAAGGTGGCATCGTTAGAATTTTGTGTAAATCCCAACGAGAGATAGCGTGGCGCAATCACCTGATGCGCCAATTGTGCCAGGGGTTCAAATGCCACAGGGTCTAAATCACGCTTGTCATGAAATGCCAAGAACATGGCAACAGCCAAACTCATCTGACGTGGGTCGGAATTTTCTGCGCTCAGGGTTTGGGTGATGAGGCGCGACAAGTCGCTATCATCTAAGCCAAGTTCATCTGCCAGCGCGACACGTCGGGCGATGTCGTATTCGCGCAACACCTGTCGCCAATTGTCGTCTTCTAAATATTGCGCCAATTCCCACGCTTGCTTGTGCAAGGCGATGAGTTTGATGTGCGATGGCGGAACTTCTGTAGCCGTTTGGGGCATTCCGTATAACACGGCTAATTCGGCACTGTCTTCCGCATTCACATCCTCCCTTTCTAAGACCATCCGCGCCGCATGAATTGCCGCCACATTGCGTGCCAACATCCGCGCACGACGTGGACTTTGTGGCAATTGTGCTTGTTCCAACAAATCCATCAAGTTGATGATGTACGGCTCGAGCCACACCGCAAAATCAGCTTCCACTTGTGGAATGTGCATTCTCGTCTCGTGTATCATCTCTGGCAAACCGATGTCGTATGTTTCGGGGTCATCCTGCACATCCCATGCAATCACGGCACGGCGTTCTTCTGCTGTTAAATCACCCCAATTGGGGGCGATAATCACAAACGGAAACCGATCGACAAGCGCAGGATCTAACGGTTCAGATCCCAAATAATATGTACCGTTATTGCCGAGCAAATTGGGGTCTTCAGGCGCAGGCGGATTCATTGCCGCCCAGCGATGTTGTAATTCATCTAATTTAATACCGACAATTCGGCGTTCATGAAGAATGGGATATAATTTATTCTGTAAATCTGGACGACAACGCGAAATTTCATCAAAAAAAACAAATCCCGCCCCCCAAATCGTGCCTGGTGTCGGATAAAACTTGAGTGTCTCGGTCTCTTTATCGGGCATCGGAAGCCCAACCAAATCATCGTAATTAATCAGCGCCGCATTATAATGCCGCATCGGTAAGCTCATGGCTTTTGATAATTGTTCCACCAATAACGATTTACCCGTACCATGCGCTCCCACCAAAAGTACAGGCGATTCTGTCGCTAATGATGCCAATAAAATCGCATCTAAATGAGTCCATCCATGTATGTTTAGCGCAGATGAAATCGTTCTACGCACCAATATTTTTTCTAATACGCCACTCTCGTCTGCCATTTTATTGCATCCCCTAGTATATATTTGGTAAAATAAGATATGTTC
>PGTJ01000417.1 GCA_002794515.1 Phototrophicales bacterium | reverse complement strand
GATTACGATCTCGACCATCCTCTACACCTGCTACCATTCCAGCAACCGTAAATTTAGTAAACATTTCCCCCATATACATTAAATAGTTGAAAAAGGCTTCCTCAGATTGTTGTTTTGCAGTTTCAATACGTTCCCACATATTATTGAATGGTTTAAAGTCCATGATTATCCTCATTTATAGAATTGCGCTAATCTGAAAATTTCTCTAAATGATAATTATACAGTACTAAAATGGAAATCAAATCAAGGTATTATAATTCGCATTTTTGACTACGAAGTGTTACAATCTGACCACCGAAATTGCTTTTGATACACAAATAAGCAAGTAAAAAGAGGAGATTGTTACACTATGAACCGTAGAAAATTAATCACCCTGTTCTTACTCTCAACACTCACCCTGATTATGGGCATGATGCCCCTGCACGCACAAGACCCAGCGCCGATCAAAATCGGTGTGGCGGTGGCGCAAAGTGGGACTGCCTCGCCGTTTGGTGTGGAACAAGTCATTGGCGCAGAAATCGCCGAAGCGTATTTCAACGAAAAGGGTGGGGTGAATGGTGTGCCGATTGACATCATCTTCCAAGATGCAGGCACAGATGAAAACAGCGCCATTAATGCCTTTAATGTGTTGATGAATCAAGAAAATGTGGTCGGCATCATGGGACCCACACTCTCGCAACAAGCCTTCGCCGCCGTCCCAGAAGCCGACCGTGTGGGTGTGCCTGTGATTGCCCCCTCCAACACCGCCGCGGGAATTCCACAAATTAGCCCGTTCAATGCGCGTGTTTCTGCCCCGGTGACCGTCCTCGCGCCCATCGCCCTCAAGACGGCGGTGGAACTAGAAGGTGTGAGCCGTGCGGTGGTGATCTTTGCCCGTAATGATGCCTTTAGCTCATCTGAAACGCAGTTGTTCCAATCTGCCGCCGCCGAGATTGGCTTAGAAGTCGCCGCCGTATTGGAATATCAAACCACCGATACCAGTTTCGACATCCTCGCCAGTGATGCTATTGGCAATGAACCCGATGTCATCGTGATTTCGGGTTTGGCAGTCGATGGTGGAACGCTTGTGCGTACGTTGCGCGAATTAGGTTATGAAGGGGTGATTGTTGGTGGGAATGGCTTCAATACACCCAATATCTTCCCCATTTGCCAAGAATATTGTGATGGCATCATCGTGGCGCAAGCCTATAACAATCAAGTCGAGACCGATATCAACCTCGAATTCCGCGCCCTGTATCAAGAACGCGAAGGCAGATTGCCCGGTCAATTTCCTGCCCAAGCCTTCACGGGCATTCAGGTGTTTGTCGAAGCCCTTATCGAACTAGATAACACCGTGGGTCTCGATAGCTTTGCCGATGACCTCGCCGGATTGCGTTCGGCGTTGAACGACACCCTGCTCTTGCTGGAATATAATACACCCATTGGCATAATCAGCTTCGACCCCGATGGCGAAGTTATTCAAGGCAATTTTTATGTGGCGCAAGTGGTCATGAATGAAGATGGAGAAACTGGCACATTCTCGTTATTGGTCAGCGTGAATGTTATGCCCGAAGAAGCCGAAGCCACCGAAGAACCTGTTTCGACACCCGAAGCATAATATGGATGACAATCGCATCTGATACATCATTCACAAGGGCGCAACATGTTGCGCCCTTAGCATAGTGGCTACATGAGGACAGAGGTCGATAAGCCATGATATTCACACTGGTCAGCGGACTCGCCACAGGCGGGACATATGCCATTTTTGCCATTGGTTACACATTGGTTTTTTCGATATTGGGCATTATCAATTTTGCCCATGCCGCCGTCTTCACGCTGGGGGCATATTTCACCTATATGTTGATGGGCAGGAGTGTTAATGCGGGTTTATTGAAAGATGTCGATTTCCCGTTTGAGATGACATTTATCGTTGCCATGTTGGTGGCGGCGTTGTTGGCAGGGCTGATCAGCATCCTGATTGACCTCATCGCCTTTCGACCATTACGCGCCCGCAAAGCCGATTCGCTCTTGGCGCTTGTGACCAGTTTGGGCATCACGATTGTCGTTGTCAACCTCGTTCAATATTTATTCGGCACGAATCCTTATAATTTTCCTGCGCGGGTCTTGGGTGATATACCGCCATCGGTCAGTTTTGAGATATTCACCG
>PGTJ01000083.1 GCA_002794515.1 Phototrophicales bacterium | reverse complement strand
TCGTTAGCCAGTGGCGATAAAGGCATTTCGGTGCGCGTGTTGCCCAAGCATGAATTGCTCACCACACCCTTCCAACCCAATCTGATCACATGGGCGTAATTGATTGGGGTTTGCCACGGCAAGCCCCATTTTTATCGTCAATTTCCAAGTACCAAACGCGGAATATCGCGCAACTTAAAGCCCGTACCTGCCAACAAGGTGTGTTGGCGGAACAGACGCGCCGCAAACCACAACATTCCTATCACCGTCACCGCCAAAATGCCGATGCTCAAGATGAGTTCAGTCACGGGGACATCGGTTATGCTCGTCCGCATGATCATCGCCATCGGTGATGTGATTGGGAATAGGCTCATGAAGACGGCAATACCGCCGTTGGGGTCTTGGGCAAATGTCCCAGGGATGATCAATGGTATCACGGCGGGTATGATGAAAATGGTCGCTAGTGCAGGACCTTCGGTAATCGATGTCGAAATTGCCCCCACTGCGCCGAATGCCGCCGCAAAGAATAGATACCCCAGCACAAAATAAATCACCAAAATGGCGATCGTCCCCACAGAGAGGTTGATGGCGCTCAGAAAGCTCAAATCGCCACCATATAACCGCACACCAATCAACAATGCGCCGATATATATCACCAATTGCAACAAGCCTAAGATGCCCAATGCTAAAATTTTGCCCGTCAATAACGCCAGTGGGGTGAGCGATGATAGCAAAATTTCGATGAGGCGCGTCTCTTTTTCTTCAATGACTGTTTGCATCAGGTAGCCATTCGTCCCGAACAGGGCGAAGACGAAGAGGATGGCGAATATCGTCACGGCAGAATTGTTATCGTCTTCATTGACTCGACGCGATTCCGTCTCGGTTTGCAATTTATTCACCTGAAAGTTCGGTGGCACACCCAATACATTTAGGTCTTCAAAATTTTGCAATTGTTCCCCGACTTGACTGAAGAATAACAGGCGCATCGGCGCAGAACTGATGCTCGACATCGAAAAGCTGGGCAACACGCTTTGTACTTCGCCCGTCTCGGCGTAATCGGCAGGGATGATGTAATATACCGTGATTTCGCCCGCATCTAACGCCGCACGGGCTTGGGCTTCATCCTCATATCGTGTGAGGTATTCGCTGGCTAATTGACCCGCTTGTGGGAACAAGCCCGAATAATCAACATAACCTGCGTTGGTAATCCCGCCCGTATCCACCGCGAATTTCATCAATTGTTGCGTCATATCGCCTGTGTTGATGGTACTTCGCAAAAAGGCGACCAATATCAAACCTAAGATTGGCAAGCCGAACATGCTGAACAAAAATGATTTTTTGCTCAATGTACGGCTGATTTCGTATTTGAACACACTCCAAAATGACCGTCCGAGTTCCATAATGTATTTATGCCTCGCTCCCTGCTGGTTGGCTGATAGATGTGCTGATGTTTACCTTGCGCGATGCGACCACGCGCAACAATTCGCCCAATCGGATTTTTTTGCCATAGAGCAACAAGCCCCAACGGAAAATTTTGCCCGATGCCCATCCCACGATGAGTGTCGAGATGATGAGCAACCCCAAACTGAGCCAGATTTGTTCCATTGGCACAGCGCCGAAGCTGATTCGTAAGACCATCGAAAACGGCGCAGTGATGGGTATCATCGAAAGCAATGTGGCAATGGGTCCGTTGGAGTTGCTCAGAAATTCAACGATAAGAAAAACGGGTGGCAAATAACCGGGCAACAAAATCAACGCGCTATATTGATTGCTTTGTTGTTCGCTCCCTGCCAGAACACCGACCATCGCCAATAAGCCCGCATTGAACAGATATCCCAGCCCAAAGAATACGAAGCCTGCGATGATGAGGTCGGCGGGCAATTGCACATTCTTTAGCCCTTCTAAAAAGCTGATTTGTGGACCAAATGTGAGTGCAAAGAATGCCACTGCTAACCAAACTACGATTTGTGTTATACCCAAGATGCCCAATCCCAATATTTTGCCGATGAGCAGTTGGCTAGGCGTGACGGTGGTCACAAGCACTTCGATAATCCGATTTTTCTTCTCCTCTACCAAACCATTCATCAAAAAATTGCCTGTGGTTTGCATGGCAATCCAAAACAGGATAGAGAACAAGAATGGTGCTAAAAAGGCGAAGATAAAACCTGTCGTATTCAATCGCCGACCTGTGTCTAATAAGACAACGATGTTATCGCTCACAGGGTTTAAAATGCGCTCAATCGGCAAATTCACACCGGCTTGTTGGCTGACATTTGCCACAATCAGCCGATGAATGTTGGTCTGAAAATCGGCTGGCAAATCGGCGTAACTATAAATGGGCAGATTGCCGAATTGCCGATAATCGGCTGGGATGACGAAATAGGCTTGAATTTGTCCCGCATCGAGTTGTTGACGGGCGGTCGCCTCATCGGGGTAGGGGATAGGGGTGAATGTCATGCCATCCACGGCGAAATCAGGATTGATGATGCCCGCTAAATCGACCATGCCCACTTGTGTGAGCGGTTCGCGTTCTGGTTCATTGCCAAAGGCGGCGAATACCAATAACCAAGTGACGATGATAATGGCAGGTGTGCCGAATGCCGTGAATAAGAATGTCGGTCTACGGATGTTATATAAATATTCGCGTATGGCGATTTTGATGATATTAGGCATTTTTACCCACCTTTTGCTTGTATTCTGCCTCGATATCTTCGGGGCGTTCACCCGCCACACGGATGAAAATATCGTATAGGCTGGGTACGGCTTCCTCAAATTTACTGATGTGATAGGCGCTATTTTGGGCGATCTCAGAGAGTACCGCATCGGTTTGGATGTTGGGGTTCAGATGTAATAACACCCCATTACGGCTATTGCTGGCGGGTTCAATCCGTTCCACACCCTTCAGGCGCGACCAATCACCCGATCCCTCTACGATGATGCCGTGTGTGGCATACCGTTTGCGGACTTCATCTACGCCACCATACAGCGCCAATTTGCCCCGATTAATCATCAATAGGCGATCTGCCATCTCTTCTACTTGGAACATCTCATGTGAACTCATGACCACCGCCGTCCCTTTTTGGCGTAAATCTTTGACCATGTTCTTGAGCAATTGCGTATTCACTGGGTCTAAACCGCTAAATGGCTCATCTACGATGATCAAATCGGGGTCGTGGATGATGGTCACAGCGAATTGCACCTTCTGTTGCATCCCTTTACTGAATGATTTGACCTTCTGTTTGGCTTTATCTGCCAATTCCAGTTGCTCTAATAAACGCATCGCCCGTTTTTTGGCTTCTGGGCGGCTAAGCCCTTTCAGCGTCCCCAAATAGACCATGACCTCAATCACAGATACTTCACGATACAAACCCCGTTCTTCGGGCAAATAGCCGATGCGATGCTTGATCGCCTCGTTCATCTTCTCGCCAAAGACGGCGATTTTGCCACTATCTGGGCGCAAAATATCTAAAATCATTCGAATGGTGGTGGATTTTCCTGCACCGTTGGGTCCGAGCATGGCGAAAATTTCACCCTGATTGACCTCGAATGATATATCGTCAACCGCTTTGAATGTACCGTATGTCTTTGAGACGCGCTCTACAGAAATCGCTGATTGTGTCATTCAACACTCCTTATTTGTTATAGGGATTAACTTTTTTCGTGTCATTAAAATTAATTCAAATACATGCTTATTATCCCTCTAAATTGTGGAAATGTCATGAAAAATGAGACTGTTCCCCCAATCTTTAGGGTGATTAAGGATGTCTTGCTGATTATCAATACGATATAACACTTGTTTGGGGTGCATATTGATAGATTTTTGTTACACCAATCCCTATTTCGGTGTAAAATGATAGATATGCGAACTTTAATCCGATTGATCAACAAACACAAACTGATTATACCGCTCTCGCTTGGTTTTATCATCCTGATAGCATTGGGGATGTATGTCATCAGCCAAATGGCAAGTCGACGCGATGAGCGCACCGTATCGCTCAATCGCACACCGATAGTTTATGAATTTCCCACGACTATCCCCATGTATTATGCTGTTAATCCTGCCATCGAACCCTATTTGATCGCGCCATCCAACCCGATTGGGAATAATCGCCTGCAACCGTTAGGGATATATCTGGCACGTATGCCCAATAGTACACCACAAGCGGGGGTGTTGCCCACGCCATTGCCCTATCCAACATCACCCCCGTTGCCCTTGCCATATAATCCGTCTGTGCCGTTGCCAACGGTCGCCCAATTCAACAACGATGGCACACCGCGCACATTGCCATTTGTGGCGACAGGCACTGATTGTGCGCCTGCGGGCAATCCTGTCGATGGCATCCTCACCCAACGGTTTCATCCCTATCATAGTGGCATTGATATTGGCATCCCATTGGGGTCGGCGGTATATGCCACGCATAGCGGTCAAATCACCTTTGCCGATTGGAGCAATGTCGGCTATGGCTATCTGGTCATTTTGCAAAGTGGGGCATTCATCACTTATTATGCCCATAATACCTCGTTCAATGTGAATGTCGGGCAATATGTGGGCAAGGGGAGTATCATCGCTTGGAGCGGTAGCACGGGCAACAGTAGCGGTCCGCATGTGCATTATGAAGTCCGCATTAATGATGTCCCTGTAGACCCGTTGACCTTTGAAAGTCGTGGATATGGCAGTTGTTGATAATCGCTAGAACAGTCGGGCAGTTAATTTGTGATACAATCCTATTTATGAATGAACGACTAGATTGAACAAGGTCTGGGCATAACTGAGGAGATTTTTGTTGATGAATGATCAATCATCTCATCCCCCTTTTTTTTCGGTGCGATGGCAATTTTTATCACCATTTTTTGTCGTCTTGCTCATCTTGGCGATGGTCGGGGCATTTTTTTTGTCGCGCAATTTGGTCGGTGGGGTGCAAATTTCGCAAGAGAATTTGTTGCTCCAAAGCAGTCGTGCCGTATTAGACCGTGCCGATGAATTGTATCAATCGCAACGATTTGTCGCCCTCCAAACGGCATTTTTAGACGGATTGGCACAAGCCGTGCAAACAGGGGATATGACCACATATCAACCGATGCTCGAATCGGTTTTACGCTCGTATCGGCTCGATACCGTCATCATCATCGATACCACAGCCAGAGAATTAATCGGCATTTCGCAAGTCGGCATGGGGGATAATCGACAACTGATGACCAGTGCCGATGCCGACATGAGCGCTTTATCTATCGTCAATGCCCTATTTTTGCCGAATGCCGATAGTGCCAGTGGCTTCATCACCACATCACAAGGATTACAATTGTTCACGGGTGTGCCGATTCGTGCTGATGACACCGCGATTGGCGCGGTGCTGGTGGGGATAGATGGTATACGGGCGCTTGAATCGCTCAAAGCCAGCGCCATCGCCCAATTGGGGTTGTATGGTGATGGTGATTTGCTCCTGACGACCTTCACAGGCGATATTACCCCTGCCGATTTTCGCCTCACACAAGCCGAATATGGGCAGGCGCTCACCGCCACCGACCAAATTCCCGTGCGCGCTGTATCATTGAATAATCAACTTTATAATGCCGCTTATGTGCCATTGCGCTTTGGCGCAGATACCATCGGCGTGGTCGGTGTATTTTTAGCCGATGATGCTCCATTTATCACCGAGACGGGCAAACAAATCTCTGCCATGCTCATCTCGCTGATGACAGGTGTGATTATCGTAGTCGGATACATCGGCATCAGCCGATTTGTTGGGCGTGTGGAGCGAGTGACAGATATGGTCGATGAATTGCGGCGGGGAAAAAATATCCGCACGCGCATGAAAGCCAAAGATGAAATCGGCAGGCTGGGACAAGCCATAGACCAATATGCCGATGTTGTGCAGGCGCAACAAGATGCGCTCCAAACCGCCTTGCGCCAAAAACGGCGCGAATTGAGCCATTTAACCGCCGTGATCGGCAATTTGCCACAGGGGGTCATCCTTCAAGATTTGGATGGTCGCGTATTGCTGATGAACGACATCGCCCGCGAATTGCTCGGCTCACAACGGGCTTTTCGATCTTCAGGTGTGGGTGATATTGCCACATTCGTCCCGCAGGTATTGGGTGCGAATTTAGCCCCTGGTTTATATGCCCTCGGCGACCCACAACGGGTCTCGATAGATGATCGCGTCCTCAGCGCACAGGCGGGCGCGGTGATTTTGCCAGATGGTGCGCGCATTGGCACGGTGGTTTTATTGCGCGATATGAGCGAAGAAGTCCGCGCCGAACAAGAACGGGCAGAGGCGCTCAAACGCCTATCTCAAGAAATCCAACAACCATTGGCGAATCTGGGGCGCATGGCGAGCGGGCAAGAATCGGATATGATGCGGGCGTTCGCCCGCGAAGTGACGCGGCAATCGGTGGCGCTCCAACGCATGATCTTGGAATTGCGCGAAATGTCAGATAGCAATATCGCCCAAATCAAGCGCAATCAACGCCCGATACGCCTCGAAACATTGATATGGGCGGTGGCGAATGAATGGCGACAAGTGGCGGTTGCCAACAACCTCACCCTGCATATCATCATGCAACGGCAGGGAGATTATATCCTCGGTGATGAAAAACGCCTGCGGTGGGCGTTGGGCAATATTGTCGACAACGCCATCAAATACACACCCGCAGGCGGTGATTTAACACTAGAAATTCAAGATGAAGGCGATGACGGCTTTGCCCATTTGCGCGTGCGTGATAATGGGGTGGGCATCAGCAAAGAGGATATGGCGCATATCTTTACCCGATTTTATCGTGGAACGCCGAAATTGGCATCGGGCGAAGTGATCCGCGTCCCTGGCATGGGGCAGGGGTTAGCCACCGCGCAACAGATTATCGAAGCGCATGGTGGGACAATCAAGATCAAGAGCAATATCGGCGTGGGGACGGCGGTATATATGACCTTGCCCCTGACGGTGATAGAAGGGATGGTTATCCCCGAACCGTCCGTTGGTGATGGTGATACGGTGGCGCTGAATATCAAGACGCATCAATCGGTCAAGCGCCAATCGCAATGATGTGATGATGATTATCTGTGAAGCGTAGATGAGGTGTTCATGATGATGTCAGACAATCCCCAAACAAAACCACGCATCGGCATGTCTTTAGCAGATTATCTGCGCGAGGCGAATTTTCATCACCGTCTGATCGATTTAGTGAGGTTGATGCCAAAGTGAATTTCGATTTGTCCAATGGTGTCAAAACGGTTTGGCTGATAGACCCCACATTGCATAAAGCGTGGATATATACCCCAGATAGCAGTAGCCCGACCGTTGTCGGTGCAGAAGGGATACTGACTGTCGAATCCCTCCTGCCGAATTTTCAGTTAGAATTGGCTCAGTTGTGGATTTAAGCCTATTTATTCAACGATAAAACATATGCCGCCACATCGTAAATATCTTGTGGCGAGAAAATCTGGCTATAGCCGATCGGCATCAGATTTTCGGGATATCCACTCACGATATGTTGGGCGGGGATGGTGATCGAATAATACACATATAATTCGGCTGGCATACCTGGTATGCGCCCACCAGCGCGGTCGCTCAGGCTATATAACCCAGGTCCGACACCCGCCACATCGCTATCGACCGCATGACAGGTTGCACATTTCCATTCTGCCAACCCACTGGCGGTGTTCACCTCATATGTTGTATTGAAAATGGTTTGACCGCGTGCGACGCTCCCAAATTCTTGGATGAAAATAATATGTTGTTCTTCTTCCATCGATAGTTCCATAGCAGGCACGGCAACAACCGCTTCTGTTGCTTCTTGGGTGGGTTCAACCGTTGGTTCGACTGTGGGTGCTTCTGTGGGTGTGGATGTCGGTGTGGATGTCGGTGCTGGTGTTGGGGTCGATGTCGCTTGCTGTGCCACGGCGACCACGCCAGTCGGTTCTGTGACCACATCCGAATGTTGGTTGCGTGCTTCGAGTGTTTCCATATTCGGGACAGGTGTAGCGATAGTGCCACAGGCGACCATCGACAAACTCATAACCAATGCAATTGCCATTAACCATTTTTTCCGCATGGCAAAGACAGCCTTTCTGAAATCAATCATTTGTGAATACGAGTACAATATCATCTAATTGTAACGCATGGGGCAAAAATGGGCTATTGCCAAGATAATCCGATATGAGGTTTAGATAAATATTTTGATGAAACGCAAGATGATGCTATAGTTAAGTCATGATGAATTTTTGGCATCTGGTTGCATCTGATGGAGGCATATTTTGGCAACAATTATTTCTGTTCATAGTTATCGGGGTGGGACGGGCAAATCGAACACATCGGCAAATCTGGCGGCGGTGATGGCGGCATCGGGTCGGCGGGTGGGCATTATTGATACCGATATACAATCGCCCGGTATTCACATCATTTTTGGCATTAAGGGCGAGACGATTAGCAAATCGCTCAATGATTATTTGTTGCATGATGCCAAAATCGAAGATGCGGTGGTGGATGTTACCCCACATTTGGGATTGCCTGTGAAGGGCAAGGTGTATCTTGTGCCATCAAGCATTCATCCCACCGAATTGGCGTTGGTGTTGCGCGATGGATATGATGTGGATCGGCTTACAGAAGGTTTTAAGACCTTCATTGAAGTCTGTAAATTGGATGTGTTGATTGTCGATACCCACCCTGGATTGAACGAAGAGACGTTATTGTCGTTCACCATTTCGGATGCGTTGGCGATTGTCATGCGCCCCGATCAACAAGATTACGAAGGCACGGGCGTGACGCTCAAGATTGCCCAAATGATGGATGTGCCACGCATTAAATTGGTGGTGAATAAAATTCCCCCGTTGATGGATATGGAGGCGGTCAGAACGCAAATTGAAGAGGCGTATTCGTGCGAAGTAGCGGCATTATTGCCACATTCCAACGAGATGATGATGTTGGGCAGTGGGGGGGTGTTCTCGATGCGCTATCCCGAACATCCGATGACACGCGAATATAAAGAATTGGCGGCGAATTTATTGCGCCAGTTGAGTTTGTGAATAGAATAGGGGATAGGGTTTCATCACCTATCCCTCAACTTCTCCTATTTTATC
>PGTJ01000401.1 GCA_002794515.1 Phototrophicales bacterium | reverse complement strand
CCGTTATATCATCGAAGATACACGCCATGTCCCGCCCTTTAATGAACCCGCCAGTTCGCTCACCATCGGCTTAGAACCGCTCAAATTGCACCTTGAACAGTTGGTCACAACGGTGTTTGGGCATCAGATTGATCTGGGTGGCATTTTGCACAGCCGTGACGATTTGTCGTCTGTGCAGGGTGAAGCCATCGTTTATCGGGATAGTTTATGGTTCGATAAAGAATTTTTAGAGTATTTTGTCGCCAAAGCGCGCAAAACGGGCAAAGCCTGCCGTGCCGCCTTTCCTGCCAGTGATAAAGCCTTTCATGCCTATACCTTGCCCCTGACCAAAAATTTTATCCCTACAATGGGTACCGATAATAAAGTGTGGTTTTTATGCGATTTGTGGTATTTTCCCAACGGATACACCCCCGATATTGTGCCTGTGGTCGTGCCGAGCGATGCCCGTGAAATCGGCTTTTATAGCGTGCCAGATTTTATGACGATGGAGCAGGGCGATTTGACACACTACGCACCCAAACGGGCGATTGTCTCTATCGAAAGCTGGGTGCATATTTACTTTGCCACGATTATTTGTGGCAACTTTGGGCGGGCGGGGCGCTTGGATGCTCTCATGGAGCAGAGCTTTTTTGCCCAACTAAAATTATTATGGACGGCTATTTTGGAGCAAAAGCAAATTTTACAATCATCTGGCGCGGTGAAAATCGGCAAAAATTGTGCTATCGACCCCTCTGCCATCATCACAGGACCCGCCGAAATTGGCGATAATTGTTCGATTGGCGCAGGGGTGATTATCGATAATTGCACCATCGGCAACAATGTCACCATCGATGCGGGCTGTGTGTTGATGATGAGTACGGTGGCGGATAATTGCTTTTTGCCTTTCCGTGCCGCTTTATATCTCACGGCGGTGATGGAAAATACGATTATCGCCCAAAATACGTGTTTGCAGATGTGTGTGGTCGGGCGCAATAGCTTTGTTGGTGCAGGTAGCACCTTCACCGATTTTAACCTAATCGCCCAAAAGCCGATTCGCACGGCGAATATCGATGGTGAATTGGCGAGTGTTGGGCAAATTGTCTTAGGGAGTGCTGTTGGTCATAATTGTCGTATTGGGTCGGGGATGATTGTCTTCCCTGGTCGTATGATTGAATCGGATGTGGTGCTGGTGGCATCGCCCCACCGCCGTGTGATTACGCGCAATATCACCTACGAAGAGAGCGACCATCACTTCATCCAACATGGCGAGGTGCATAAACGCTTCTATCCACGTAAAGATGAAATCGCCGAAAACGAAGCCACATGGGATAGCTGGTAAAGTATTATGGACGATACATTTGCTTTCATCATTCATCCCATCCAAATTAAAAAGGATGTGGCGCGTAAATTCCCGTTATTGGGCAAATTGCTCACTGAGGGGCAGATTAATTATCTGTCGCGTTATTTTCCGCCGATATACATCTCGCATGTCGAAGGGGTGCGCTCACAACATACAGGCAACGAATTGACGGGTTGGTTATTGGCATGTCCTTATACTCCGCCGACCATGCTTTCGCTCCCCGTAGAGATGGTGTATAAAAAGATTGTCGCCGTTGGCAAAAAAGCCGAAAAATTAGGCGCGAAAATGCTCGGATTAGGCGCATTCACATCGGTTGTCGGTGATGGTGGCATCACCATCGCCCAACGGCTCGATATTCCTGTCACCACAGGCGATAGTTATACCATCGTCATCGCTGTAGAAGCCCTCGAAGCCGCCGCCCATCAGATGGGTTTAGATATGTCCGATGCAATCGTGGCGGTGGTTGGCGCAACGGGCGCGATTGGCAAGACCTGTTCGGAACTCCTCGCACGGCGGTGCGCGCATCTTAAACTGATTGGTCGGCGGATGGATGCCCTAGAGGCATTGCGCGAAAAATGCGAAGGCTTTGGCGCACAAGTCAGCATCAGCACACGAATTGAACATATCTATGATGCCGATTTGGTGTTGGCGGTGACGAGCGCCGTCCATGCGGTGATAGAACCGCGCCACCTCAAACCGGGCGCGGTGGTATGTGATGTGGCACGTCCGCGCGATGTGTCGAAGTTGGTCGCAGAACAACGGGATGATGTGTTGGTCATTGAAGGGGGTATGGTCGAGATACCAGGCGAGGTCGATTTCCATTTCGATTTCGGTTTTCCGCAAGGCAAAGCCTATGCCTGTATGGCAGAGACGATGGCGTTGGCATTAGAAGGGCGTTATGAAGATTACACCATTGGCAAAGATATTAGCATTGAACAAGCCCTAGAGGT
>PGTJ01000781.1 GCA_002794515.1 Phototrophicales bacterium | reverse complement strand
TCGTTATATTGACCCGCATCACATCGTTCGATGCGTACCGATTGGGTTGTATAAGCACCAACACGCCATGCACGGTCTTGATATTCGACAATATCGCTCACTTTGAGCATGGTGACTGGCAACACCGACCATGCCACTTGCGTGGTGCTATCTGGCACACATGCGGCAGTCACCGTATTACTATCTGCACTTTCGACACGCCAACGCAAGTTATTGTGGTCGAACACCTCACCTTCAGACAAGGCTTGTGCCAAACGACGGGGTAATTCGCCACGACTAAATGTTTGTGATACAGGACCAATGCACTGTATTACGGCATTGGTGCTATTAAAATCGGTCACTTTGACCGTTTGGTTGCGAAATTGAAATTCATCACCAATATATGTA
>PGTJ01000160.1 GCA_002794515.1 Phototrophicales bacterium | reverse complement strand
TTTAGATACAACGGCGCTCGCCGACCTCACGCCATTTTTTATCATCTTGCTCATGGTGATATTCATCCGAGCGATGCTCAATTTTGGCGAGGCATACACCGCCAAACAAATTGCCATACAGGTCAAGCGCAATCTGCGCCAGCGCCTGATGGCGCATGTGGTCATGCTTGGACCCAGTTATGTCGGCGAAGAACGCTCTGGCGAGTTGGTCAATACCCTCACCGAAGGGGTAGAGGCTATCGAAGCCTATTTTCGAGATTATCTACCCGGATTATTCAACGCCTTGTTCATACCCGCGATCATGTTATTCATCGTCTTTCCGATAGATGTCGTCACAGGCATCATTTTATTCATCACCGCCCCACTCATCCCGTTATTTATGGCGCTGATCGGCATGTTGGCGGGGCAGGTGGCGCGTCAGCAATATGGCGCGATGAGCCGAATGAGCGCCCATTTTTTGGATGTGCTACAAGGATTAACCACCCTCAAATTGTTTAATCGTAGCCAACGACAAATTCAGACCATTCAGCGCATCACCGATGATTTTCGGGTGGCGACGATGAATGTGTTACGTATCGCCTTTTTATCGGCATTTTGGCTGGAACTCATGGCAACGATTAGCGTGGCATTGGTGGCAGTCGAAATTGGTGTGCGGTTATTATATGGTGGAATCGCCTTTGAACAGGCGTTATTTTTATTGGTCATTGCGCCCGATTATTATGCCCCATTACGCACATTAGGGGCGAAATTCCACGCAGGCACAGAAGGCACAGCCGCCTCCAAGCGCATTTTTGCCATCCTCAACACACCGCCGATGCACATATTGCCCGATAACCCACAAACCATCTCGACCATCGAGACCATCCGCTTTGAGGATGTGCATGTGTCGTATTCATCAGACCGTCATGCCCTGAAGGGGGTGTCATTTGCCATCCGTGCGGGCGAAAAAATCGCCATTGTGGGGGCGAGTGGCGCGGGAAAATCGACTATCGCCAATTTGTTGTTGGGGTTCATCCGCCCGACAAGGGGTAAAATTTGGGTGAATGATGTCGATTTAACCACCATCGACCCGCAAACATGGCGTAGACATATCGCATGGGTAGCGCAAAATCCGTATCTGTTCAACACGACCATCCGCGAGAATATCCAAATGGGCATTGCTGTCGCTGATGAAGCCCTGCAACAAGCATCCAAACATGCCCATGCCCACGATTTCATCATGACTTTTCCGCAGGGTTATGAGACGATTGTCGGCGAAAAAGGGGCGCGGTTGAGCGGGGGACAGGCACAACGCATCGCGCTTGCCCGTGCATTTTTGCGGAATGCGCCATTGGTCATTTTAGATGAGGCAACCGCAAATTTAGATTTAGCCAGCGAACTTGCCATCACAGAAGCATTGCAAGGCTTATTAGAAGGTAAAACGGCATTCATCATTGCACATCGTCTGAGTACCATTTTCGAGGCAGACCGGATTATGGTGCTGGAACAAGGGCAGGTGGTGCAATTGGGGACGCATGATGAACTTTTGGCACAAGATGGTGTCTATAAAGGCTTGGTGATGGCATATACCTCCAAATAAAACGGGCGCATTTTGGTGCGCCCGCTTGTATCGATTGATTAGTATTCGAGTTTGCTCTCGGTGGTCAGCCGTTTGCGGAATACCCAATATGTCCACGCCTGATATGCCAGCACAATCGGCACAAAGGTGAGCGCGATGACCGTCATGATGCTCAGCGTATATTGACTTGACGAGGCGTTGTAAATCGTCAGGCTAAAATTGGGGTCGATGCTAGAGGGCATGACGTTGGGATATAGGGTGCTGAAAAGCAATACCACCACACCCAATAGGGTGAGCGATGTCCCGATGAATGCCATGAAGAAATTGTTCTGCATGTAGATGTTATAGCCCGCGAATAACAAAGCGGCTACCGCTAATCCCAGCGCGATGACGGGGATGATGCGGATTTCGGCGAACATCTTGGTATCAATTAGGCTCAATACCACGAATAACACCACCACACCCAGCGCCACCAGCCAGAATAACCGCGCAACCGATTGGGTGCGTTGGCGAATGATGCCATCGGTTTTCAGTTCCAAAAAGACCGCGCCATGCAAGGTGAACAGGGCGAATGTTGCCAAACCACCGACCAGCGAATACACGTTCAACAAGTCAAAAAATGTGCCTGTGTAGGTCATGGTCTCGTCAATCGCCATCCCACGTACGATATTGGCGAATGCCACACCGAATAAAATGGCGGGGAGCAAACTGCCGATGAAGATGGCATAATCCCATGTTTTGCGCCATGTGGGGTTCACATCTTTGCTACGGAATTCAAATGCCACACCGCGCACAATCAAGCCGATGAGGATGACGAACAATGCCAGATAAAAGCCACTGAACATAGTGGCATACCAATGGGGGAAGGCGGCGAAAATCGCCCCGCCCGCCGTCAGCAACCACACCTCATTCGCATCCCACACGGGACCGATACTGTTTATCACCATACGGCGTTCTTGGTCATTTTTGCTCACAAAGGGGAGCAGGATGCCCACGCCATAATCAAATCCTTCGAGCAGAAAGAAACCCGTGAATAACACGGTAATCAGAATAAACCACAGCGTTTGTAAGTCCATTACGCATCCATCCTTATCTCTAATATGCGCCTTCGGTAGCGGGTGTGCCTATGACATCTGATGGTTTGGGATTGGGCAAAACATCGGGTGTGCCTTGTCGGGCGAATTTTTGCAATAGGTAAATATCGGCTATCATCAAGACACCATAAATGAGGGTGAAGCCGATGAGCGAAATCCACAGCGAGGCGACACTCACATTGGGCGATACCGCCTCTTCAACGCGCATCAAGCCATTGACGATCCACGGTTGCCGACCCACTTCTGCCAAAATCCAACCGGTGGTGTTCGCCAGATAGGGTAGACCAATCGCTAAGATCAAGACCCACAAGAACCAACGCCGTTTTTCGAGCGCTTTAGTGCGTGTATACCACAAGCCGACCAACGATAGGGCGAACATCAACACACCAGCACCGACCATCGCCCGAAAGCTCCAGTAATTGAGCCAAATGGCGGGCGGTACATAACTGATTTCATCTAATCC
The DNA here is from genome assembly GCA_002794515.1 of Phototrophicales bacterium. Taxonomy (GTDB): domain Bacteria; phylum Chloroflexota; class Anaerolineae; order Aggregatilineales; family Phototrophicaceae. The sequence goes on along the minus strand of PGTJ01000160.1, from coordinate 3,040 downwards.
ATATTGCAAGGCATAAGCCTCGTTATAGCGATCTTCATATTGTTTGAGATACAAGGCATTGAGTGGATTGATGCCCTGCACCAAGCCATCGGGGGTGTTGTAGGTCAAAAAGCTGAGGAGCGATGGGAAGCGAATATTGATGATTTCTTGCCGATTGTTTTCATCGCCAATTTGGAACAATGATAACCCCGCAGGATCTTCCGATTCCCATAACCCTTCGGCGGCGGCTAATTTCATCGGTTGGGTGTCTGCCATGCGTTGCCCTTGTGCATGACCAAAGCCCATCGTCAATACCACACTGACCAACCCCCAAACCAACGCCATCCGCGCCGATTTTTGGAACATGGCGACATTTTCGCTTTTGCGAAGGATGTGGAAGGCGCTGATGCCCAACACGAAGAAGGCGGCAGTGGTGAAGCCACCAAAGACCACATGTGGGAATTGTAACCACACATTGGGGTTGGTGACGAGTGCGCCAAAATCGACCATCTGGGCGCGTCCGTTGACCAATTCATAACCGACTGGATTTTGCATGAACGAATTGGCGGCTAAAATCCAAAATGCCGAGATATTGGCGGCGACCGCAGCTAACCAAATCGATGCCAAATGAATCCGTTTGGGCAATTTATCCCACCCGAAAATCCACACACCCAAGAAGGTCGATTCTAAAAAGAATGCCATCAGGGCTTCGACTGCCAATGGTGCGCCGAAAATATCACCCACAAACCGCGAATATTCCGACCAATTCATCCCAAACTGAAATTCTTGAACAATCCCTGTGACCACCCCCATCGCAAAATTGATGAGGAACAACTTGCCCCAAAACTTGGTCATGTGTTTATAGGTCTCATCGCCTGTGCGTACCCAACGGGTTTGCATGACGGCGACCATAATGCCCAGCCCAAGTGTGAGGGGGACAAAGAAAAAGTGATAAACCGTTGTAACTGCAAATTGTAACCGTGCCAGATCTAGGGCTTCCATAACATAAACATCCTCACTCATCTGATATTAAAGCATCACCATCATCTTATGCTCATAACGGCATGATTTGCAGTGATATAACTCTCTAATCAATGTGACAGATGTAATTTGCCCATTTTTAGGGTACAATGATTGGCGAATTATTAAAAAATTTTTGGAGATGTATTGTGATGCTTCCCCTTAGCCAAATAAAAGAAATCGCCCGTATGGTCATGGATGCCACCGAAGCCAATGATTTAGTGACCATGCTCAAACGGATTGCCGATGTCACCCGTGAATTGGTTGGGGCGAAATATGCGGCGCTGGGTGTCCCCGATGGACGTGGTGGCTTGCGATATTTTCAGGTATCGGGGATGACCACCGATGAAATCGCCATGATCGACCATCCACCCGTTGGACATGGGTTGATTGGTGTGATTATGCACGAGCGCGAAACCGTGATGTTGGATGATATTCATCAAGATCCTCGTAGTGTCGGTTTTCCGAATGGACACCCCGATATGACTCGCATGTTAGGTGTGCCTGTTCAAGTGGGCGACCAGTTATTTGGGATGTTATATCTAACAGATAAAGAAAATGGTGAACCATTCAATATTTATGACCAATGGACAGTCGAGACTTTAGCGGGATATGCCGCCCTCGCCATCGCCGATACCCAATTGCGCGAGAATGAAAATCGGCTCACACTACTTGAAGAACGGCAACGCATCGGCATGGAATTACATGATGGCATCATTCAATCATTGTATGCCTTAGGAATGCACCTCGATTTGATACGCTTCTCATCTGACATTAGCCCACAAAAGTTTCAGCCTGTGATAGATGGCTTAAATATGGTGATCGAAGATATTCGGGCTTATATCATGAACCTCAAGGTGACACAGAATAAACAACGTACTTGTTACGAATTGGTCGAAGATGTGATTGCCCGTTTGTATGTGCCACCACATATCCATGTGTCTATCGAAGTCCCAGATGTGTATCCACCATTTGAGGGTAACCAAGTTGACTCATTATGTTTGATGATGCAAGAAGCCCTGAGCAATGCCTTGCGTCATGCCAATGCACGCAACATAGGAGTAAGGGTGCAACAAAACGAATTTTTCTTTTATCTGACCATATTTGATGATGGTTGCGGATTTGACGTGCAATCTGTGGCACATCAGAATGGCATGTCGCATGGGTTAGGATTGAAGAACATGCGAGAACGGGCAATTCAACATGGTGGGGCGGTTGAAATTCGCAGTCAACCCAATAAAGGCACATCAATTATTATCAAATTGCCCATCCGAAAATAATGGTATCAATGATGCGGTGGCACAATTTTGTTGATATTGTGCTTGACAGCATAAATCGCCGCTTCTGCCCGATTCGAGACATTAATCTTCGAGAGGACACTGCTCACATAATTCCGCACGGTGCCTTCTCCTAAAAATAATTTCACAGCGATTTGCCGATTGGTTAACCCTTCTGCGACCAATGCCAAGACTGCCAATTCTTGTTGAGTCAAATCGGCGAAAGCGCTGGCATCTTCGGCTTTATTAGCTTCGCGCACCCGTTCAAACACGGTTGCTGTCATGCTGGGGTCTAACATGCCTTCGCCCATGCTGACGCGCTCGACAGCATGAATTAATTCATCACTGCCAATGCGCTTCAAGACATATCCCGATGCGCCCGCATCAATAGCGGCGAGCAACAATTCATCTTCGGCATACGATGTGAGCATCACCACCCGACATCCTGGCACCGTCTCGACAATCCGCCGACAGGCTTCTATGCCCGATACCCCAGGCATCCGAATATCTAATACCGCCACATCGGGATGATATTCTTGTGCGCGTTGCACGGCTTCTTCACCTGTCGAAGCCTCTGCCACCACACGAAAATTATCCCGTTGTTCCAACAGGGCGCGTAGACCCGCCCGCACAACGGAATGATCATCGGCAATCAAAATACGAACCATACCCAAACTCCTCCAGTTGAACATCGTTATATTATTGTACAGAAAGAGAAATTTGCAAGCATGTGATAATTGTCATATAAACATCGTGACCTTTTT
>PGTJ01000819.1 GCA_002794515.1 Phototrophicales bacterium | reverse complement strand
GAATGGGAGCGTGATTTATGTGGGCGATGCCAAACTCCCCGCTCCACCCAATACCGAGGTCTTTGCAGGTAAACCTGTCCAGATGATGCTCAGACCAGAAGATGTGATTATCTGCACCGATAAAGAATCGCTCAATGGCAATTTTATCGGTGAAGGGGTCATCGAAAGTATCATCTTCGCAGGGGCATTAGAACGGATTGAAGTGCGCTTATTATCGCCCGAACAAAACATTCAGGCGCTCATCAGCCCAGATATTGCCCGCACATTGGCTATTCGTCCGGGTGATGTGGTACAAGTCGGCGTAAAACATTTTCATCTGATGCCTATT
>PGTJ01000597.1 GCA_002794515.1 Phototrophicales bacterium | reverse complement strand
TTTTATTCTAAAAGCCCACTGAAGGGGCTAATTTTGCCTGATTTTGTGGCATGGGCGCACCACCTATAGCACCTTTAGTGTGCTTTATGGCGATTAGCAAGATGCTTTGAGCCTGTTGCATAATTAGCAATCAAGGTTTTATTCTATTTTACTGTATTTCATCAGCGCTTACGAAAAATTTTATCAAGAATGGAGATTTTTATAGATAATGATTGCCAGAAAAAGCCAAATGGGGCTATGATAAGATGAGCAGATGTTAACAAGCGGTTAGAAAAGGATATTGCACCCCATTATGTCTCATGCAATCGTCTTACCTAATGATAATTTTGATGCGTGGCTGAATGCCACGAAAGCCTACACCCAAGCCTTTGAAAAAGTCGCGGTTATCCGTTCACCTGCGGGGAATGATTTGAATCGCTATCATACGATTACAGCCGTTAATAGCCCCAAGACATGGTTTGATGATAAACCGCTCGACCATATTCGGCGTGCGTATCCGTTGGTCGTGCGGGTTGATATCATCGAGGCAAAAACCCCCGCCGATTTACAAACCATCCTCGCGGTACGGATTGCCAATAAAGACCGCTATGGCGAAAAATCGAATGTGCCACCACACATTTTTGAACGCTTCACCCTCGCCTATCCCACAAAACATCGCCCAGCACGTATCACCCGCCGCTTTTCGACATCTACCGATGCCAATCCAGATACCCATGAAGGAATCGATATTAACACCGAAGCGGGTGCCGATATTTTATGTGCGGCATCGGGCAAAGTGGTCAAAGTGGTCACCAATACCGACTCGCTCAATTATGGCGCATATGTGCAAATCGCCACAACAGTTGATGGGGTGACATACACCACCACCTATGCGGGACTGAAAGATATTAAAGTGCAGAATAATGCCGATGTCAAAGT
>PGTJ01000506.1 GCA_002794515.1 Phototrophicales bacterium | reverse complement strand
CGCCGTAACCGATCACTGCGCTCAAGTTGTTCCCGATAGCGTTCCGCATTGCCATACCCCAACGAGGCTTTGACCGCCATGGCAGTGATGAAGGCGGCAGACTGTTCATCAAACCGATTCGGCTCACGATGGTAGATATAAATTGCTCCGACCACTTGATCGAGATATAAAATGGGAGCCGCCAAACCAGAGCGTGCCTGCTTTGGCAAAGCACGAAACGTAGAAAATTCGTAATCAGTCACAAGGACATACGATGTGGGGTTAATGATGGCTTCGGCTTCGATGGGGGTGATATAAAGCATATCGTCATCCATGCCAATGCGCCGTGCTGGTTGTGGTTTATCTAAAGATTGCCACTCATTGCGTGGTTTGAGCAGTAGGATGGTGCAATCATCGGCGCGTGTGGCTCTGATGACCTCATCGCGGATGACATGCAATATTTGATCAATATCTAATGTGGTGGTGAGTTCGTTGCTCACCCGCGAAATGGCATCAAGTTCTTCAAGACGGCGGGTGAGGTTTTGACCAGTTTGTTCATATAACAACAACCGATCGAGTGCCGATGCGACTTGAGCGGCGATGACGCGCACTGTCTCGTAATCTTCATCATCATAATCACCATCAATCCGATTCCCCACCCCAAGTTCGCCCAGAACGCGATCGGCATAAACCAATGGCACAAGGATCGCTTTTTGAATGCCCAGTTTATCGCCGATCTGACGATAACTAGGCAACACGCGCTTATCATCGGGGACATTATTGCTGATGTATGGGCGTTGCGAGCTAACAACACTATATTCAAATCCGGGACTATAAATATTTTGGAAGATGGGTTCTGCTAATTCTTTGCCATATACCCAACGGGGATAAGTGATAAGGCTCTCTTTTTGCGTATCTAATACATTGACGAACACCATCTCGGAGCGCGTCACACGGGCGATTTCGGCTAATACGGGTGTGAAGCTCTCTTGTGATGTGAGGACGTTGCCCGCCAATTCTGCCACACGGCGCAAGCCTTGTGCTTGGTCTGCGCTCCGTTGGGCTTGTAAAAATAGGCGCGAATTTTCGATAATTGCCGCAGCTTGTGTGGCGAATACCATCAACAAACGGGCATCATTATCATTAAAATCGCTACCATCTAATTTATTCGAGACTTGTATCACACCAATGCGTCGACCACTGGCTTGCAAGACCGCCATGAGCGTCTTTTTGACACCCAATTGTTCGGCAAGACCATCTAACCCCGCCACAAACACCAGCGAGTCGGTCTGAACACGGTTGCTATACCAATACGATTCTTCTGTCCATAAATCTTTGATGACCCCTTCATCAGGAATTTGAATGGCATAATCGCCCAAATCATCGCCTAAAACACCATAGAAAGGCAACTTGCTCACAAGGCGCGATAAGTCGCGCCTTGTG
>PGTJ01000007.1 GCA_002794515.1 Phototrophicales bacterium | reverse complement strand
TCGCAAAGAAGAACGAGTGAAGATGACGCGCCGTCGTCAGACGATTGCCAAGCGCCTCATCGAGGCACAAAGCACTGCCGCCATGTTGACCACCTTCAACGAAATTGATATGAGCGGTGTGAATGCCTTACGTGCCAAACGCAAAGATTCGTTCAAAGAAAAATATGGTGTCGGATTGGGCTTTAATGCCTTTTTTGTCAAGGCGGTCATCGGTGCATTAAAAGCCTTCCCGCAATTGAATGCCGAAATTCAAGATAACGACATCATATATAAACATTATTATGATATTGGCATCGCCATTGGTGTGAGCGATGGTTTGGTCGTGCCTGTTCTGCGTGATGCCGATCGCATGAGTTTTGCCCAAATCGAAAATCAGGTCAAGGAATATGCCAAACAAGCCCAAGATGGCACATTGAGCCTCGAATCGTTGATGGGTGGTACATTCACCATCACCAACGGTGGGATTTTTGGCTCGTTGATGAGTACGCCCATCCTCAATCCACCCCAAGTCGGCATTTTAGGCTTGCACGCCATCAAAGACCGACCGATGGTGGTCAATGGCGAGATTGTCATCCGCCCCATGATGTATGTGGCGCTCACGTATGATCATCGTATTGTCGATGGACGCGAGGCGGTGCAATTTTTGGTGAAAGTCAAAGACCTCATCGAAGATCCCGAAGCCTTGTTGATCGAAGGATAACAAACACTTCACAAACCATTAAAGTCTTTATGGGCGGTGGTCAAATGACCATCGCTTTTTAATGCACAAATCGGGTAAATTGGGGTATAATTCAAGTGTTCTGAGATGAACAAATTCCATATCGGTTTTATGCAAGTCAAAAGCGCCAAAAGAGGCATTTTATGGCTGATGATACATTCGTCCATTTGCACGTTCATACCGAATTTTCGTTGTTGGATGGTCTGAGCAAAATCAAAAAATTGGTGGAACGGGCGAAAAAATTGAACATGCCTGCCATCGCTATCACCGATCATGGCACGATGTTCGGCGTGATGGATTTTTATGAGCAATGTGTCAAAGCACAGATAAAGCCGATTATCGGTGTCGAAGCGTATCTTGCCCCGCGCACGATGACCGACAAAGACTCGGCATTAGACCGCAATCCCTATCATATTTTGCTCATCGCCCAGAATATGACGGGCTATAAAAATTTGCTCAAGCTGAGCAGTGAGGCGCAGTTGCGTGGGTATTATTATAAACCGCGCATCGATATGCACTTGTTGGCAGAACATGCCGAAGGGTTAATCGCCACAACGGGCTGTTTGGCGGCGCGCATTCCCCGCCTTATCCAAGATGGACACGATGAAGAAGCCTATCGTGTTATCGGCGAATTTACCGAGATTTTTGGCGATGATCATTTTTATCTCGAATTGCAAACACACGACATCCCCGAACAACGGGCGCTCAATCAATGGCTGGTCGAATATAATCGCAAAAATCATACCCATGTCGGTTTGTTAGCGACAACCGATGTGCATTATGTCATGAAGGACGATTACGATACACACGATACGCTGTTGTGCATCCAGACCAATGCCCTCAAAAGTGATACCAAACGCCTGACTTTTTCTGATAACAGTTATTATGTATATTCCGCCGAAGAGATGTGGCGCGATTATGCCGAAGTGCCAGAGGCGATCACCAATTCGCTCAAAATTGCCGAGATGTGCGACCTCAAACTCGACCGCGAGGGGTATCATCTGCCATTTTTCCCCGTGCCAGAAGGATATGATGCCGGGTCTTATTTGCGAAAATTGTGCGATATCGGCATGGATTGGCGGTATGGCGCTCGTTCTCATGACCCCGAATTGCGTGAGCGGTTGAATTATGAATTGGGCATCATCGACCACATGGGCTTTAATACCTATTTTTTGATTGTGTGGGATTTATGCGAATTTGCCCGTTCTGCCGATATTTGGTGGAATGTGCGCGGGTCTGGTGCGGGGAGTTTGGCGGCATATTGCTTGGGGATTACCAATATCGACCCGATTCAAAATAGCTTGTTATTTGAACGGTTTTTGAATCCCGAACGCAAGACCATGCCCGATATTGACCTCGATTATCCCGATGACCGTCGTGCCGATATGATCGAATATGCTGTGCGGAAGTATGGTCACGACAAAGTGGCGGCGATCATCACCTTTGGGACGATGGGACCCAAAGCGGCAGTGCGCGATGTGGGACGGGTGTTGAATGTGCCATTGCCCGATGTGAATAAAGCCGCATCGCTCATCCCACAAGAGGCGAAGCCCAAGCCCTTGATGGAATATGTCAATGAAAATCCAGACCTGAAAAAATTATACGATACCGATCCGCAAATTCGCAAAGTCATCGACATCGCCAAAGATTTGCAGGGGGTGCGTCGTCATGCTTCTACTCATGCCGCGGGCATCATCATCTCTGATAATCCGTTGTATGAATATTTGCCGTTGCATCGCCCGACCACCTTCAAAGAGGATAAAGAGGCGGCAGATACCATCCTCGAATCGGTGACGCAATTCACAATGGAAACATGCGAGCAAATTGGCTTGCTCAAGGTGGATTTTTTGGGATTATCGACACTCACCATTTTGCGAAAAGCCTGCGATTTGGTAGAACGGCATCATGGCATTCACTATACAATGGAAAACATCCCGTATCGCCATGACGACCCGACACTCACTCCCGACCAACTCCAACGGCTGAATAAAGCCTTCGAGATGATGGGGCGTGGCGATACAGTCGGGGTGTTCCAATTAGAAAGTGGCGGTATGCAGAGCATGTTACGCGACATGCGCCCGCAGATTTTCGAGAATATCATCGCCGCAGTGGCGTTATATCGACCTGGTCCGATGGATTATATCCCCACTTATAATCGCCGTTTGCATGGCGAAGAAAAGGTGGATTATAAACATCCCAAGTTAGAGCCAATCCTCAAAGAGACCTATGGCATCATCGTCTATCAGGAACAACTCATCCAGATTGCCCGTGATTTATTCGGTTATCGGGCGGGCGAAGCCGATTTGATGCGTCGTGCCGTATCTAAAAAGAAAAAAGAGGATTTAGAAAAACATCGCGCCATGTTTGTGGAACGCGGTCCGAAATATGGTGTCGATGAAAAAGCCGCCCACGCCATTTTTGATGATATTGACTTCTTCGCCAATTATGGCTTCAACAAAAGTCATGCCGCCGATTACGCCAAAGTGACCGTACAGACGGCATACATGAAAGCCAATTATCCGCCCGAATACCTGACGGCGATGCTCTCGACACATCGAGACGACTCGAAAAAGATTGGCACATTTTTAGAAGAATGTCGACGCTTATCAATCCCCGTTTTGCCACCTGATATCAACACCAGTATGCTCGATTTTGATATTCAACATGACCCCAAAACGGGCGTGCGTGGGATACGTTTCGGTTTGGCGGGCATTAAGAATGCAGGCGAAGGCGCAGTGCAAAAGATTATTGATGAGCGTCAAGCGGGTGGCAAGTTCGCCGATTTGCGCGATTTGTGTCATCGGGTAGATTTGCGCCATGTCGGCAAGCGCGCATTAGAAAGCCTGATAAAAGTGGGCGCGTTAGATGCCTTTGGCTCGCGTCCATCGCTCCTTGCCGCCTTAGACCGCCTGATTTCCGTCAGCACCCATCATCATAAAGATTCCGAAATGGGGCAGTTGAATCTGTTTGGCGATAAAATCGCCATACAGGATGACTCGCTCAGTCACTTGCCACCGGGCGAAGAAGTGAGTACCCGTCAACAATTGGCATGGGAAAAAGAACTGCTCGGCTTGTATGTCACAGGGCGACCTGTGGATAAATATCGCGCCGATTTTAAGCAATCGACCGGTCTGCGTGAAATCAACAAACTCAAAGATAAGCCCGAATTATTCATCGATAAGGGTGATGTGTGGGTGGCGGGCGAAATTACCGCCTTCCGCAAGGTGTATACCAAAAATAATGATGCGATGGCGATTATCACCCTTGAAGATTGGCACGATTCGGCGGGGACAATCGAAATTGTCTTTTTTCCGCGCAGTTGGGAGCATATTGCTCGCAAAATAGAGACCGATGACCTGAAATTTGCCGAAGGCGAGATCGTCAGTATTCGCGGAAAGCTGGGGTTGCAACGCGATGGTAATGGTGTGCAGATTATCGGCGAGGATGCCAGCCAAAATTTTAATATACAAATCGGCGCGAGCGATCATATGTTGCCCGATGAGGTGGATGATATGCCCGCATGGGCGCGTGGTGATGACCACTTACCGCCCGTTTGGGCTGATGATGAATTGGTTATGCCAGCTCCGCCACCTGTCGATGATGTTGCGCCACCATCGGATGATGGTGATGATGCCGATGAGGATAAGAAATCGACCCAAGAATATGTGATGCCCGATAGCCTAAAGAAAATTTTAGACCCTGTGCGCGAGGCATCTCCGAAAAGTTATGCCGATGATGCCGATGATGATGATAAACCGCCCAAAGCCTATTGGGTGGATGTGTATCTGCAACGCACGGGTGATGACGACCGCGATCGGCGCACATTGGCGCGCGTGTTTGGATTGCTCACATCATACCCTGGTAATGACCGCTTCACGATTATCATCGAAGGGGGCGATTATCCGTTAGAGGTGGATTTTCCAAACCATACCACCTTCGCCTGTCATCAGTTGTGGCATGATTTGATGAGTGTGGTCAAAGATGATGAGAATATCCGCATCACGCAAGTCGCGCCCGATTTCGACCCGCACGCCACTCAGGAAGCCCCCGCGGTGGTATAGTCAATTTTAACGGTTAAAATTTGTAGAAATTCGCTAAATATGTTTTAACCTAGTAATGATATAGTAGTGTGCGGATTTGTGATTATCAGGAGCGATGGAGATGAAGCGAATCGCTGTTATGACAAGCGGGGGCGATGCCCCAGGCATGAATGCCGCCATACGGGCGGTCGTTCGCACGGCGTTACATTATAAAATCGAGGTATATGGCATTCGGCAGGCGTATGCGGGTTTGCTGAATGGCGATATGCACTTGATGACCAGCCGCGATGTGAGCGGGATTTTGCAAAAAGGCGGTACAATTTTACAAACTGCCCGTAATGAAGAGTTCAAGACGGCACAGGGGCAACGCAAGGCTTTGCGCCGTCTGAATGAAAATGGCATTGAAGGGGTGATTGTCATCGGTGGCGATGGCAGTTTGCGCGGCGCTATGGCGCTAGAACGCATCGGCATCCCTGTTGTGGGTGTGCCTGCCAGTATTGATAACGATATTTATGGCACAAGCATGAGCATCGGCGTGGATACAGCGCTGAATACCATCTTGGATGCGCTCGACCGCCTGCGTGATACAGCGACATCGCACAATCGCGCCTTTTTGATAGAAGTCATGGGGCGCAATTGTGGCTATCTGGCGTTGATGTCGGGTATATTGGGGGGGGCGGAGGTGGTTATCACACCAGAACGATCTGTGGCAATGGAAGATGTGGCGGCTCAGATGGGTGATGCGTATGTGCGTGGAAAGTCGCACGCTATCGCGGTGATTGCCGAGGGTGCGCCCTATAAAACCACCGATTTGCTGACCTTTTTGAACAGCAAAAATTTGGGCTTTGAAATTCGCCTGACCATCTTGGGGCATATCCAACGGGGTGGTAATCCAACGGCATTTGACCGTTTGCTCGCCACACGCATGGGTGTGAATGCGATGGAACGCCTGATGTCGGGTGAGCATCACATCATGGTCGGGTTGAACGGGCGCGAGATCGTGTCTGTGCCATTAGAAGATGCCACATCCAAAGAGCGCGAAATCAGCGAAGATTACTATCGGATGGAACATATCCTCAGCCGATAATCAGCTATAGGTCATCGTCATTGGGACTGCTGACTTCGGCGATGCGGACGCGCAACAAATTGACCAGTGGCACAACTGGCACACGCAATTGTGTGCCACGTTGTCCTGCGCTGATGACGATATGTTGCAATTGGCTGGCGGGTTGATCTAAATACACCTGCCAGCCCTTTTGCATCAGGGCTAGGGCGCTGATGCCACCCACTTTTAAGCCCGTCAGGGCTTCGGCATCTTTATGTGTCGCCATCTTCACCTTTTTCACACCTGCGATGGTCGCCATTTTTTTCAGGTCTAGGCGGTGATCGCTGGCTATCATCACCAAAAAGGGTTTGGGTTGAGGCGGATTTTCGGATTGCACCACCAATGTCTTATACACAGTGAAATATGGCACGCCTAAAATTTCTGCCACTTCTTGGGCATCATGAACGGTATCGGGGTAGGTGAGGACTTCATACGGAATTTTATGTTGTTCCAAAATCCGCATCGAATTGAGTTTATCTGCCATTGTTTTGAACCTATTTATAGTGTCGCATGGCACGCTTGCCGATGAGGGTCGGCACGAGCATATTACCCAATAAAATCAGGCGATCTAACGGACGCAATGCCACCGCTTTGCGCTTATGTGATGAAGCCCATACGATGCCTTTGGCGACCTTCTCAGTGGGCATGATGGGAAATCTGCCCACCGAATTGCGACCACCAGCGCCCATGCGTTTATCGTTAAATTCGCTCTCCGTGCGTCCGACCAACATATCGGTGACATGAATCTGATCTACCTCTAATTCTAAGCGGAGCGATTTCGCCAAACTGCTCACAAAGGCTTTGCTGGCGGCGTAGATGCTGGTATATGGCGCGGTCATATTATACACCACTGATGAGATGAAGATGATATGCCCGCCCCCCTGTTTTTTCATCATTGGCACAACCGCCCGCACACTATGAAGCACACCATCGATATTGGTGCGGAGTAAGGTTTGGATGTCATCCCAATTGGCATCGGCTAATGCGCCACGATGCCCAACACCCGCATTGGCGACCAAAATATCAATTTGCCCAAAATGGGCTATGGCTTGTTCAACAGCGATATTCATATCATCGGCATGTTGCACATCGGCTTGAATGGGCAGAAATTCGCCATGACCATCAGGCAGGCTGTTGATTTGGGTGTGCAGTTGTTGTAAGCGGTCGATACGGCGGGCTGTGCCGACCACATGCACACCCGTTTTGGCGAATTCTAATGCCGTCTGATACCCAATCCCGCTCGATGCCCCTGTGATGAAGGCGACCTTTTTATCTGTCATAGGTCAATATCATCATCCTGAAAGGGCAGGGGATTGCTGGTCTGATACACAGTGGCTGTTGCTTTGGGCGCAGATGGTGTCATGGGTTGTGTTTGTTCTAATGTCGGGGCAGGCGGGACGGTTGCCTGAGAGCCGTTGCCTTCTGCTTTGACGCGCAACACCCCCTTACGCCGTTTGAATACACAAAAATAGGTATTGCTCCAACGGCGGGATGACCCCAAAAACAACACATTGCCTTTTTTGCCCACGCCAGGCACTGGTTCCATATGGATGAGTTCCCACCCCTCTGTGCCATATTGATTGAGTTGGGGGAGCAACGACTCGACCATATAACGCGGAATTTTTCGTTTGCCAAATCGTTTTTGCAATTCTTTGCGCGTTTTGCGATCTTTGACATTCGCCTCGACATATGTTGTGAAATATTCCCATTGTTCCATGTGTGCTTCCCCTTCATCGTGTCTGGTTATCATCTTTATATTTGGGTAGCATAATGCTGATAATTTGTTGGTGGCGGACATACAAGGCTGAAGCCTTTAGCCCGCCATTACACCCGTAAAAACTCGGATTTGTGTCATGACCAACGCGCAGGTAATGCGTGTGTCGTCCACAGGTATATTACATCCAAACCAGCACGATACTATCCCGAACATCCACCATAAATTATATCATATATGCACAGGTTCTTGATATAAACCGAGTTGTTGGCGCATCACATCGGTGATTTCGCCCAATGTCGCATAGGCTTTGGCACAATCGATGAGATATGGCATGACATTTTCGCCCGATTCGATAGCACGATGCAGGGCATTTAACGTTTGGCTGACTTGTTCATTATCCCGCTCACGGCGGAGTGTGTTTAATCGGTCTACTTGACGTTGATAGCCATTGGGATCCATCTCTAAAATGGGGATGGCTGGCGGGTCTTCGCTGATATATTTATTCACACCGACAAATGTGCGTTCATTTCTATCCAATTCCAGTTGATGGCGATAGCTGGCATCGGCGATTTCTTGTTGAAAGAAGCCATGCTCAATCGCGGGCAAAACACCACCCAATTCTTCGATGCGGCGGAAATAGTCATACACTGCTTTTTCGGTCTGATTCGTCAGCGCCTCGACAAAATATGCCCCGCCGAGCGGGTCTATGGTGTTGATGACCCCCGTCTCTTCGGCGATGATTTGTTGCGTCCGCAAGGCAATGGTCACAGCATGTTCGCTGGGCAGAGCAAGGGCTTCATCCATGCTGTTGGTATGGAGTGATTGTGTGCCACCCAACACGGCGGCGAGGGCTTGAATCGCCACGCGCACGATGTTGATTTCGGGTTGTTGTGCCGAAAGGCTCACACCGGCGGTTTGTGTATGAAAGCGCATCAGCCATGAACGCGGGTCTTTTGCCCCGAATGTCTCGCGCATTTCTCGCGCCCAGATGCGACGAGCGGCGCGCAGTTTGGCGATTTCTTCAAAAAAGTCGTTATGCGAATTGAAGAAAAAGCTCAGACGGGGGGCAAATTCGTCAATTTTTAGCCCACGCGCCAACGCCCAGCGCACATATTCCAGACCATCGGCGAGGGTGAACGCCAATTCTTGTACGGCGGTGCTACCCGCCTCGCGGATATGATACCCGCTAATGCTGATGGTGTTCCATAGGGGCATATGGCGTGTGCCGAATTCAATGGTATCGGTTACGAGGCGCATCGACGGCTCTGGCGGGAAGATATATTCTTTTTGGGCGATAAATTCTTTGAGAATGTCATTTTGCAATGTCCCCGATAGCTTCTCCATCGAGACACCTTGTTTTTCGGCGGCGGCGATATAAAACGCCCAGATGATCGGTGCCGGGCTATTGATGGTCATGCTGGTAGAGATTTTGTCTAATGGAATCCCTTGCATGAGGATTTCCATATCTTTGAGCGAGCTAATCGCCACACCACACCGCCCAAATTCCCCCAGTGCCTCTGGCGCATCGGTATCGTAACCCATCAATGTCGGCAAATCGAATGCCACCGATAACCCCATGTTGCCTTGTTCTATCAGATAGCGATACCGCTCATTGGTCTCTTCTGCTGTGCCAAATCCTGCGAACAGGCGCATCGTCCACAACTTACCCCGATACCCTGTGGCATGAATGCCGCGGGTGAATGGATATTCACCAGGGTTGCCTAAATCGCGTTCATAATCGAATTCGGGTATGTCTAGGGGGGTATAAAGCCGTTCTATCGGCACGCTGGATTGGGTCATGAAGGGGATGGGGCGTTCTGGCTTGCGGTCGAGTGTTTGTTTGAGCGTTGTCTCGCGCCATTTTTGATGATAATGGGCAAATTTTTTGAGTTTCGCTTGGTCAAAAGTCATTGAAAAAAATCTCCATAAGTGTTTATTTTTGCACATTATAGCAGGTTTGCGGTAAATTATCATCAGCACAAAATAAAATTATTTGTTCTAATGTTAAGAAATTTTAAGATGGTATTAACAGATGTAAAAGGAAGTGTTAAAATATATGACCATATTGCAATCAGATAGTGTGAAGTAGGTGATAAGAAAATGACAGATGATAATGTGACCGATATATCGGATGAAGCGCTGTTAGAAGTGGTGGTCGAGCCAGAAGTATCGCTGATGGAACAGTTACAAGCGCATTTGCAAGATGTCGCCAATGACGACACAATGGCAGAAGCAGGGCGCAAAATTTTGTTACAAGATTTAGTCAAGATGCTCTCGAAAGAAGCGGGTGTTCGTTTGGGCGAAGATGATGAATTTGTCCATGAGATGCGCGTGGCAACACGGCGGATGCGAAGCGCGTTTCGCATTTTTGAAGATTATTATAAATCCAAGCCTGTGCGCCCGTTCATCGCTCAATTACGCACATTGGCGCGGGCGTTGGGCGCTGTGCGCGATTTAGATGTGTTGATTGCCGATTTCACGCGCTATCAAGACCAACTCGACCAGCCCGAAGCACGCGAGGCATTAGCCCATGTGGTGGCGAAGCTCGATTATAAACGCCAGAAAGCGCGTCGCAAATTATTGGCTTATCTCGATAGCAAATCGTATCGTGCTTTTGTCAAGGCTTATGGCGCATTTTTGACCGCGCCCGGTAAATCGGCAAAAAATACGGATGGTCAACTCGGCACGCCGTATCAAGTTCGACATATTGTGCCTGTGATGATCCACGACCATCTGGCAACGGTGCGGGCATACGACACCGTGTTAGCCGATGCCGATGTTCATACGCTTCATGCGCTACGCATTGAGTTCAAGCGGTTGCGTTATGCAATCGAATTTTTTCAGCCTGTGATGGGCAACACCATCGAAAAATTTGTCTTGGAGATGAAGAAAATTCAAGATTATCTGGGCAGGCTGAATGATGTGGTGGTGGCACAAGCCCGTCTACGCAGTTTAGAAGACAATGGCGATTTGGGCGAAGTGGTGCATGAATCATTTGAGCATTACATCCAGAGCCTCGCCCAAGAACAAGAGACGCTCATGGCGGGCTTTGCTGAGGTTTGGACGAAGTTTAACTCGCGCACGGTGCAAAAATATTTATCCGATGCCTTGTTGACATTGGCATAAATATTCTTTATGGATTATCGATGTGGGCGTGTTTCGGTGCGTCCACACGATTTCTTATCCATAATATACCCATGCCGATGAATATCCCCACCGCGGGATATGCCATCAGGTAATATCGTCCCCATTCTAAGGGTGTGAGTAGGGCGGTGGTGATGAATTGGAACACCCCCCATATCACGATGAACCATCGTATCCAGATGGATGTGGTGGTTTGTCTGATGCACGCCCATATCCCCAATACGGTGAATAGAGTGATAATCACCCCCAAAATAGGGTTGCCACCAATCGCCACACCCGCCCATAAACTGGCTTGATAAGTGCTGATTTGTTCGCCGATATAACCATCCCAACCATCCACCTCATAAAATTGCGGTTGAGCGATGAAGACTTGCTCCCAAAAGCCACGTAGCTGGTCGCCGAGTCCGTTATATCCACCGAAAAGGTCTATCTGCACGGCTAATAAATCACCGCGCAAGCGCAACACCTCACGCGCCGCGCCAATCGGGTTGTTCCACCATGCGATGTTGAGCGCCAAAAATATCATCATGACGAGAATCCCCGCCGTGACGGTTTTTATCAACAAGATAAAGCGCTTTTTTTGTGATAGGGCATATAACCCACACATACCAAACACCGGAATCAGGGTGAATAGGGCGGGATGCTTAGAAGCGATTGCCAAGCCCGCGCTCATGCCTAGAAATAATGTATTGCGCCATGACGGACGCTTGAGCCACCACACGGCGCATAACACCGTCAATAAGGCGAAGCCGACATGCAGGCTTTCCATCATGGCGCGTCGTCCATTGAGGAGCAGGGGCGGATTAAGGGCGATATATGCCGTTGTGATATATGCGGGCAAGCGCCCACCCAGATTTTTGCTGATGAAAAAGGTGGCTATCATGCCCATCGCCAAAAACGGCACGAGGGCATAACGGGCAGTCATCAACAATTTGTCTGATGGATAACGATTCGTCTGGCGGTTATAGGTGATGTCTTGTGTCCAATCCCAAAAATCGTTCAACTCGGTTATGCCAATTCCGCGCAGGCTACGAAAAAATCCGACCACATATTTATAGACTGTCCCATTCAACAGGCGTAATTCTTGTTCCGTCTGATTCAATGGTGGTTGTGTATAATACATTTTGCTCAAATCGCGCTCAGCGAATTGATAATCGTAATCCCGATTCATGAATAGCAGGGTCGATTCATCACCATGAAAGGGGGTGATATTCGTGCCGATGATGATATAGGCGCACAAACTGACCAGCCAAAGCACATCCAGCAGAAAAATGCGTTTCATGTTGCCATCCTTTTGCTATTGTTGGCATTGCTGATGGTGGCAGATACCACCCCGATGAGGATAATCGCCCCGCCAAGTCCTTGCGTCCAACTGGGCAATTCGCCGAATACCAAGAATGCGCCAAGCGCAGAGAAGATCGGCTCGGTTTGTGTCGATAAGCTGACGATGGTGGCGGGCAAATAAGCGAGGGCATAATTGAGCGATGTATGCCCGATGAGCTGAGGCATGACAGCGACCAATATCACCCAACCATAACCTGCGGATGATAATCCTAAAAATGGGGTGTTGCTGATGAGGATGACCAAGAGGGTGGTCATCGCCCCAACACCATATACCATGAAAATATATGGGGTGAGCGCGATTGTCCCGCGCATTTTGCGCCCGATAATCAGATAAACCGCCACCGCCATCGCGCCTAATAAGGCGAGCAATCCGCCTAAAATCGGGTTATCTGCCGTTGGCGGGGTGATTATCCCCCCGCTCGGTGTGGCGATGATGATGCCCCCTATCAACGCCATGCCTAATCCCAAAATAACCCCCCACGATAAGCGCGATTTGAGGACGACCACTTCTAAAATCGCCACCCATATCGGTGATGTGGTCACTAGCACACCCGAAATGAGGACGCTGGTGTATTCTAAAGATGAAATCCATGTGATGAAATGTAGGGCTAAAAAGATGCCACTGATGAAGATGAGTATGGCATCATTGCGCGATATTTTGCGAATTTGCGCCCGATAATCGGCACGTTGCATGATGATGGGGATGAGCAACACGGTAGCGAAGAGCAACCGCCCACCTGCGATGACCAGTGATGGCACAGATTCTTCTTGGGCGAGGCGGATGAACACCGCCGCCAGCGAGACGGCTAAAATGCCGATGACCAGCATCATCAAAGCGCGGATGGTCGAATTGGAGGTGGTTGGGATCATAAATTTATCCATTTGGTGTGCGCCCGAAAGCCAGTTTGTTATTTTATCATATGTTGATGAGAAATTTTAAGCGTCCTCTCATGCACCAATTGGTCTTATTTAGCAATTTCTTATAAACGATGTGTTACGATAAAACGCGATGATATTTTACCAAATTCACACAAGGAGAAAACCATCATGGCTTTTGAATTACCCGCCCTTCCATATGCCGATAACGCCCTCGAACCCCATATCGATGCCAAGACGATGGAAATTCATCGTGGCAAACATCATGCCGCCTATGTGACCAATCTGAATAATGCCATTGCAGGCACAGAATGGGAGAGCAAATCGTTGGATGAAATTTTACACAACCTGAACAGCATCCCCGAAGACAAGCGTATGGCTGTCCGCAATAACGGCGGTGGGCATTGGAATCATAGCTTGTTCTGGCAAATTCTCAGCCCCAATGGTGGCGAGATGAGCGCCGAACTTAAAGCCGCGATTGAGAGCGCCTTTGGTAGCGTAGATGCTTTCAAAGAAGCCTTTGCTAAAGCCGCGATGGGACGTTTTGGCTCTGGCTGGGCTTGGCTCATCGTGGATGGTGGTACGCTGAAAATTACCTCTAGCCCGAATCAAGATAACCCGTTGATGGATGGTGTGGCGGGCAAGCAGGTGTTGCTCGGTTTAGATGTGTGGGAACATGCCTATTACCTGCATTATCAAAATCGTCGTGCCGATTATATCGCCGCCTTCTGGAATGTGGTCAATTGGGCAGAAGTATCAAAACGGTTTGCCGATGCCAAATAACCCCTATCCAATAACCATATGACATTTATCATGTGGAATATTGTTCACAAGCAAACGAAAAGGCGCTACAATGGGTAGCGTCTTTTTGATTTTTTAGAGAACGTTCACACGGCAATAACGCCGTTTTTATGGAGAAAAATACCCATGACTGAATATCGTATCGAAAAAGATTCTTTAGGGGAAGTGCGCGTACCCGCCAATGCATTGTATGCCGCCCAGACCCAACGCGCAGTCGAAAATTTTCCGATTACTGGCATGAAACCCTATCCCGCCTTCATCTGGAGCATGACGGTGATTAAACGCACCGCCGCGGTGGTGCATAAAGAACTCGGCTTATTAGATGCTAATATCGCCGATGCCATCATCCAAGCCGCCGATGAAATTTTGGCGGGTCAGCACCGTGAACATTTCGTTGTAGACCCCTTCCAAGCAGGTGCAGGCACAAGCCATAATATGAACGTCAACGAAGTCATCGCCAACCGTGCCAATCAAATTTTGGGTGTGGCATTGGATGCGCCCAAGAAACCCGTCAATCCCAATGATCATGTGAATATGGCGCAAAGCACCAACGATACCATTCCCACCGCTATTCGTTTGGGTGTGCTGTGGAAATTCGATGAACTCATTGCCACATTACAAAATTGTGCCGATGAATTCAAGAAAAAGGCACAAGAGTGGGATGGCGTGGTCAAGAGTGGGCGCACCCATTTGCAAGATGCTGTGCCTGTCCGTATGGGGCAGGAAGTCGGCGCATGGGCGAAAGCCATCGAACGCAACATCGAAAAGCTGAAATTCGCCGCCGAAGGATTGCGCCGTTTGGGCATTGGTGGCACTGCGGCGGGCAGTGGGTTGAATGCCCATCCCGAATATCATGCTCGCATGGTGAAGGGCTTGACCGCGCTCACGGGCATCACCTTATACGAATCGGATGATTTGTTTGAATCGATGCAATCGATGCAAGATGCGGTATTCTTCTCGGCGGCGATGCGAAATATGGCGCAAGATCTCACCCGTATCGCCAATGATATTCGTCTGCTCGCCAGTGGTCCGACCACCGGTTTAGCCGAATTGACCTGTCCGCCTGTGCAACCAGGGTCATCCATCATGCCAGGGAAGGTCAACCCTGTGTTAGCCGAGATGCTCAATCAATCGATGTATCATATTATGGGGTGTGACCTCACGGTGATGATGTGTGGACAAGCGGGGCAATTGGAATTAAATGTCATGATGCCGATTATGGCGCACAATCTCAATGAGATGATGTTGGTGATGATTGGCGCAGTGCGTGCCTTCACCGATAAATTGGTTAAGGGTCTTATCCTCAACAAAGAACAAGCAGAACGGTGGTTGGCGAAAAATCCGATTTTGGTGACGGCGCTCAACCCGATTATCGGTTATAACAATGGCGCGATGGTCGCCAAGAAAGCCCTCGCCGAAAATAAGAGTGTGCGCGAAGTGGTGCTGGAATTGGGTCTGATGAAAGAGGAAGACCTCGATAAGGCATTAGATGCTTACGAGATGACCAAAGGTGGTTTACAGGGCATTGCGGCGGGTGGCTGATAGATGAAAATCGTTCTGCTGGTGTTGATGATAAGCCTTTTAGCAGGATGTGGTGGGGGAGAGGGGTCTCCCACCACATCGGATAGTACCGAAGCCGTGACGACCGAATCGGGCGCGGTGCAAGTCGTTTTGCGCCATTTGACATTGTTGGTCAATAAAGATGAAATGGGCTTTGCACAGACCTTATGTCCCGCCTATGAAGGCGATGGAATGCGTGAATTCCGTTCATTTGGCGCGGTGGAAGCATCGCTCAATGATGTATCGTGCGCCGAAGATGGCACCAATGGTGATGTGGTGTTGGTGTTATGCACAGGCACAATCGATTTGGTGTATCAGGGTGAAGACACACGCGGATTAGATTTATCGCGTGTGCCGTATCGGGTCATCAATGATGATGGCGAATGGAAAGTTTGTGGTAAGGGACGCGAGATGGCGAATCCCACATCGTAAGTCGTGGCAAGGTGGGCGCAATCAGTTGCGCCCGCTTGTGTATCTGGCTGTTTATTGATTTTCATTCACACCACGCCACACAGCATCCAGCGCCTGTAATGCCGTCAGATTACGAATGACCCAGCCATATTTTAGGCGTTGTGGGTCGTTGAAAAAGTTCCGCGCAAAGGTCAGATGAAAGCCATCTTCTGTCAGACCGCCATTCGGCAAATCTTGGACGGCTAACCAAAAGTTCCACAAAGGCACATCATAACGGCGGGCAACAGTGGCAATTGCGCGGTTGATGCCATGATTACCTTCTAAATTATCGGCTTTGGTGGCTAAAATTGGCACGACACCTTCGCTAATCCAATATTCGACAATTTCGCTCAGATAACCTTCGTAAATACTTGCATCTTCGCCACTCCACCATGTTTCCATGCTGATGAACACAATGCTTGGGTTATGCAGGCGGTTTTCGCATTCATTTGGCGATTCTGTGGGGTCACAACGGCGACTTGCCCATAATGGCGATAGCACCGATGCAACATTGAAGCCGTTATCGACCGCTTCGCTATTGCGTTCAAATGACCCTGCGAAATGGTCTATCGTCTCTTGCAGATAGGCATAATCATCCCCCAAGATGTATTCATCGGGTTTATCGAATATGCCTAAAAAGAAGCTGGATACATTCTGACAATCACCGACTTTAGCGAAGGCGTTGGGATTATTGCCCATTTCGATTCCGCGCCGATAAATCTCGCGGGCGGTATCGCTCACAACGGGGATGACGGGCATTTCTTTCCACCAATCGGGGTTATCATCGGTGTTGTCTTGGGCAAGGGCAGGGGATAAGGTGAATAGCACACATAAAATGATGAGGCTGAGGAATTTTTTAATCATCTCAAAATGGTCTCCGCTTGATCGTCTTTTGGGGAATTATCTTAAAAAATATGTTGTGTTACAAGTCTCGTTGGGGAAGCGTTAGGATGTCGCATGTAACAAATTCCCAATATCCCAAAAAACTAGCCCTGTTTTCAATTGAGAGAGAAACAGTTATAGGGTATACTGTGAATGTTATTATTGATGACAAGCCAATCCATTGGTCATAATAAGGCTCGGGCGAACTCGTGAAAAATCGCAAAATTGGAAAATACGAAATCATTGAACGCCTTGGGCGTGGCGGTATGGCAGAGGTCTATCGGGCGTATCACGCCAATTTAGACCGATATGTCGCGGTCAAGGTGATGCACAAATTTTTGGCAGATGATGATGAATTTGCCACACGCTTCGAGAAAGAAGCGCAAAATATTGCACGCCTCAAACATCCGCACATTGTTCAGGTGTACGATTTTGAATATGATAACACCACCGAGAGTTACTACATGGTGATGGAACTCATCGATGGTGTGACACTCAAGGAATATTTTGCCGAATATGAGCAAAAAGGGCAACCTATTCCCTTAGAGGATGCGCTTCGCATTAGCCGTGAGGCGGCGAGTGCGTTGGCGTATGCCCATAAATCGGGCATGATCCACCGTGATGTCAAACCCGCGAACCTGATGCTCGATTCTAAAGAGGGGCATCGGGTTGTCCTCACCGACTTTGGTATCGCCAAAATTGTGAAGGGTTCACAGATGACGGTGACGGGTGGATTGGTCGGGACACCCGCGTATATGTCTCCAGAACAGGGTGTTGGCGAGACGGGTGATGAACGCTCGGATTTATATTCACTTGGTGTGATTATGTTCCAGATGGTGACGGGGCATTTGCCATATGATGCCGAAACACCACTGGCGCTCATCATGAAACATCTCAATGACCCCGTACCTTCGATATTAGAATTAAATCCGCAACTGCCGAAGGCGCTAGATGACATCATCACCCGTTTGATGGCGAAAGAACCTGATGAGCGGTATGCCAGTGCCAATGAGTTGATTGATGATATTCGTCAACTAGAGGCGATGCTCACAGGTGATACGACCACGATCAATACCACCACCCCGACCAAGCGACAGGTGTTGCCCAAAGACACCACATCCGAGTCGGATATTGATAGCCCCACATTGCCCATTCGTAAAGTGGTGGTGCAACCGAAACCAACACCGATTGACGAACCGAAAAAGCCAAGCGCCGTCATCCTGTTTGGTATGGCATTCATATTTGCCCTGATTGTGTTGATCGGTGGTTATTTGGTGGGCATGAATGTCGGCATTTTTCCGTCAATTTTTGGCACAAATGCCAATCCGACCGCGTTAAGTGTGGTTCTTGTGGATGAAACAGAAGAACCAACCCCATCATCGACACCACAACCCACACAAACACGAGCTGTTGAGATGACCACAGAAGTCCCTGTGGTGATTATCCCTTCAGAAACACCAACCTATACACTTACACCAGCTAATACAGCGCCTCCAACGAATACACCGCGCCCAACGAACACACCGCGCTTAACAAGTACGCCCACAACCGCCCCAACGGAGACGCTGACGCTCACACCGAGCCAAACCTTCACCCCATCACCAACGCCGAATATGACCTTAACGGTGGCGGTGGAACAGACGGCGACATATGCCGCCTGTATCTTCGATTATGCCATCATCGAACAAACACCCAAAGATGGGCGCGAAGGGGGCTTTTTTAGGACGAATAGCACCTATACACGGCGATTAACTTTGCTGAATACTGGCACATGTGCTTGGGAAGTGAATACATCGTTGCGTTTTATCACAGGGAGTGGTCAGAGTTTTGGATCGACACCCATCTTGTTGCGCGAAGCAGTGGATGTTGGGGCAACTGTCGAGATTGAGATGGTGTTGCGCTTGCCCTCTGTGGGTAGCCAAGAACCGCTCTCTGGACAGTGGCAACTGCGGACACGCGGTCAATTGCCTATTGGCGAACCGATCACGATTAGAATTTTAGTGGCAGATTTTTAAGGTTAATCAGGTGATGAACAGAGATCAAGCATGGGAAATTGTTTGTGAGTTTGTGCAATCGGACAGTTTACGCAAGCACATGCTATCGGTAGAAGTTGCCATGCGGGCATATGCCGAACATTATGGTGAAGACCCCGATAGCTGGGGATTGGTCGGTTTATTGCACGATTTCGATTGGGAAATTCATCCATCGCTCGAACAACATCCGATGGATGGTGCGCCGATTTTGCGGGAACGCGGTCTGAGCGAAGAAGATATTCGTACCATCCTCAGTCACGGACCCCTGGGGGCAGATGACCGCGTGACTTTGCGTGATAAAGCCTTATTCGCCGTAGATGAACTGACCGGTCTCATCACCGCCGCGGCACTGGTACGCCCGAGTAAAGATGTCCGTGATGTCGAGGTATCTTCTATCAAGAAAAAGTGGAAAGATAAGGCATTTGCACGCGGTGTGAATCGGCAAGATGTCGAAGATGGCGCGGCATTGCTCGGTGTGGATTTATGGGAATTTCATGTGCCATTGGTGCTAAAAGCCATGCAAGCGAAGGCGAAAGAACTGGGCTTAGACGGCATTAATCCAACAGAATGAAAATAAAAAAGCCTGTGTATCATCTCACAGGCTTTTTGCATGAATTAATTATGCTTGAACATGGACAGGGGTGCCAATTTCGCCAAAATTTTCATAAAACCATTGCGCTTCGCTATTGGGCATATTCACACAACCATGACTCATCGGTCTGCCCCAATTGCTATGCCAATATGTGCCGTGCAGGGCATATCCCTGATAAAAATACAGCACCCATTCCACATTGGGCAAATCATAACCCGGTCCTGTCATCCGTTGTGAGCGGACTCGTTGGCGAATGGCGAATTGACCCTGTACGGTCGGTGTGGCGGGCAATCCGGTAGATACCAACACACTCCGCACCAAGATGCCATCTTGATAGGCATACACTTTGGAGTCGCTCAAATCAATCAGGATGAATTTGCCTGTGCGGATAGCGGGTGATGGGGCTTGTGGGTCGTAAATGCCTGTGATGATGCCCATATCTTGGATGCCACCATATTCATTTAATGCGGGGATGACGATAGTCTGACCCGCGAGGATGCGGTTGGGGTCGTAGATGCCGTTCATCTGGGCGAGTGTCGTCCAACTCATGCCATAACGTTGGGCAATCATACCCAGTGTTTCGCCCGGTTGGATGGTATAACTGATGTTGGTCGTTGGTGGCGGTTGCACGGGTTGTTGTGGGGCAGGGGCGACTTGTTGCGCCACTTCTGGCGATACCCAAATATTCAGACTTTGACCGGGGTAGATGCGATTCGGATTGACGATGGTGTTGGCTTGCAGAATTTGTTCGACTGTTGTGCCATATTGACGGGCAATCGCCCCCAGCGATTCGCCCCGTTGTACCACATGAACAATCGGTGTGCCTGCGATGAGCGGATTTTGCACTTGGGCGCTATCATCTGGCACAGTCAAACCAGGGATTACCAATATTTGCCCACGATAAATACGGCTTGGATTTTCGATATTATTGGCTTGGATGATGGCATTCATATCAACACCATACCGTTGTGCGATGCTGAATAATGTATCACCTGCGACAACAGTATGTGTGGTTTGGCGTGAATCATTCTCTTGAGCAAACGAGACCCCGTTGGTTATTATCAGCGATAGCAAGCAAATCCATAAGATAATTGGGGTGTGGCGCGTGTATAACATTATCATCAATCTCCATTCACAATCGTTTATATAATCATGACCGAATCCGCCCCAAAAAACAATCAGAATTAGCATATTCTAACAGAAGAGTTGACGAGTAGTCATGAAGTCTATTTGCGATTGTGACGTTTTGTTTGTAAAATGCGATATTGGATAATTTCAACAATACACCAGAGTTGAAGAGATGTTATTACGGACGTATCGAGTAACAGATAAAATAGGGCTTTTCATCCTCAAAAGCCTTTCGCTGATGGCGCTTATCATGACAGATAGCATGTCGGTCGTTTTGGGCGTATTTAGCAAAGGTGGGCTTGGGATAGGCGGTGTATTCATCGCCGTATTCGGTGGTTTTTTCACCCTGATTTTGCGTGGATTGCGTCTGTTGCGCGATATTCTGGTTTGGATATTCGGTAAAATTGGGCGTGTGGCGGGCATCTTTTTGGGTGTTGCGGGGAAGGGTGCAACAACAATCGGTGGAAAAGCCGTTAAGGGTGTATCGGATAGTACCTCGACTGCGATGGCGCGACGTTCTGCCCGTGTGGAGATCGATACCACCCTCGCCGAAGACCCACTCCGCACACAAAATCGGGTCTTGAGTGGGTTTATTGTGGTGGTATTGCTCGCCTTAATCGGTGTGGTGGTGTGGGCGACCAATCGCCCGACCAATGTGATCCCGATTGTCCCGCTAAGTCCTAATCTTGGTTTGAATATCGGCGCGCCGACACCAGTCGCCGACCAGCCTGTTGTGGTTATTAATGCCCCAACCCTTGCCCCGACATCCACACCCATCCCTGCCGTGTTGCAATCGGCGGGGACGTTGGCTTATGTGGTGCGGGAACGGGGACAGACCGATATATGGGCTGTGCCTGTTGGGACGCGCAACACACTCCGCATTGTCAATTCGCCAGAAGATGATCGCGATCCCGCGTGGTCACATGATGGTACGCGCTTGGCATATGCCTCTCGGCGTGAAGACAGCAACTGGGATTTATATTTATACGATTTACGCACCGGTGGCACATCGCGCCTGACGTTTAATTTGGCATTTGAAGCCAATCCAAAGTGGTCGCCAGATGATTTGTATTTGGTTTATGAGAGCTATCAGCAAGCCACCCACATCGATTTGTATATCATGTTGGCAGATGGTTCAGAAGTGCCACAACGCTTGCCCGCCTCGTCCGATGCGCCCGATTTTTCGCCCGCATGGTCGCCCGATGGACGGCGCATCGCCTTTGTATCGTGGCGAGATGGGAATCAGGATATTTACATATTCGATTTGAACACAGGCGAGACGACCAATCTCACCAAGACCCCAACCCGTCATGAAGATTATCCTGCATGGTCGCCCGATGGCACGGTGTTGGCATATAGCGCCGTAGAGAGTGGTTTCGAGACGGTATTCACCCAAGAATTAACGGGCAATGCGCCACCTGTTGCCTTTCGGCGTGGACGGATGCCCGCGTGGTCGCCCGATGGCTTGAGTATTGCCTTCATGGTAGATGCGACAGATAATTCTGCCACATTCATCACTGTTGCGCCTTTCATTGAAGGGGGGGTGGCGACAGAGGTGATACAAGCCCCGTATGGCGCGAATAGCCCGTTTTGGATGGATGCGCCATTACCGCCTGCGC
>PGTJ01000424.1 GCA_002794515.1 Phototrophicales bacterium | reverse complement strand
TGCCGTCCTCAAGGTGATGAAAGATCTCGAACACGCCAAAATTCAGCATTGTGCCATCCCCAAAGATATGCCCAAGTGGCTTATCAACCGCGCTCAGAAGGTATATAACACGCAACTCGATGAACCCGCCGCCCGCGCATTGGCGTTGGTGGTCGGCACAGATTTGCGGGGTGCCGATAACGAATTGTGCAAATTGGCAGATTATGTCGGTGATGCCCAAAAAATCACCGAAGCCGATGTCGCTACCATGACCAGTTACTTGCCCGAAGTGACTATCTGGCAGGCTGTCAAAGATATTGCCGAAGGGCGTGGCAAACAGGCGCTTCAGCGCATTCATCAATTGCTGATGGATAAAAAGAGCAACGACCCATTCGGCATTTTTGGGATGATTGTGCGCCAATTTCGGTTATTACTGCTCACCAAAGAATATCTATCTCGTCCACCACAAGAGACACCACTCGCCGATATTTTGGGTGTGAAATCGGCACAGGAGTATATTAACCAAAGCAAGGCATTCAAGATGGACGATTTGGAACGCATCTATAAAGCCTTGCAGGATTACGATTTTAAGATGAAGGTCGGCATCCTCGATCCAGAGATAGCCCTCGATATGATGATCATCGGGCTATCCAAATAGTGGCATGGTTGTTCATGCCACTATTCCAGATTATTGCTTAACTAATTTCCCAGCGTGCGTTTCATATTCTGCAAAATTTCGACGAAAATAGGCAAGCGTGGATCCTGCGTTTGGCGCATGAAGTCCACCACTTTTTCTTGATAGGCGATCGATGTCCGTAAATCGCGCAGGTTCGTGCTGGCTTGTACCATCATTCGCCATCCCTCAACACGGATGATGATGCCGTTTTTCCCTTCATTGTCGAGTTTATCGGCGACCGTGAGGACATATTCTGCCAATTTCTTCATGCCCTGCCAATCCCCACGGATTTGATACCCACTCGCCATCATTCCAAATGTGTTGGCGATGCTTTCTAAATCATCGAGTTGCCGATAACTGCGAATTGCCTTG
The DNA here is from genome assembly GCA_002794515.1 of Phototrophicales bacterium. GTDB lineage: Bacteria > Chloroflexota > Anaerolineae > Aggregatilineales > Phototrophicaceae. The sequence goes on along the minus strand of PGTJ01000424.1, from coordinate 1,084 downwards.
CCAAAATAACTTTTAGACTCATCGCTCTTTCCGATTCTGTCGTATGCAATGCCCATCGAATCGTATAATTTGGCGCGGATCGAGACAGCTATATTGCTCGTTGGAAAATTTGCTGGGACGATTAGTTTGAGCTTCCCTAGCGCTTTATACCACTCCTCTTCAAAACTCATGACCTGTTCTAATTTGCTATACGTTTCGATGGCTTTTTCAAATTGCAATAAATCAGCATAACAAAATGCGATGCACATCATGATGTCTTGATATTGCATGATACTCAGCGTGTCCGCCGCGTTCATACAAGTGATAAAGGCTTGTAATGCTTTATCATATTCACCGTGTTGTTGTAATGTGCGTCCGTTTCTGTAGTGGCGGAATAAATCAGGGTGTGTTTGTTCATTAGGTTCTTGGAGCAAGGGTATGAAATCAATCCTTTTGATATTTGGACAGATATATCTACTATAACATGAAATCACAAGGCTGGATGCAACTTTCTGATCTTCATCGCGTATAAATAGATGTAACAATGAGATAGACGATGAAGGGAGAATTTTCATCATGATTGGAATTTTAGCATTACTCGGCTTATTGGTGTTTGCATGGTTGCTATTTGGTGTGATATTCGGCGCGGTGATTTCTGTGATCAATTTCATCATCATGATTTTGATCTGGATTTTCATCGGTTATTTGGCGGGGCAATTGATTCGGGGTAAAGGATATGGTCCCATTGGTGATGCCGCGCTCGGCATTGGTGGTGGTATTGTGGGATCTATCATCTTACGCCTGACAGGGCAGACTAACTGGGATAATGGTCTGATTGGTGGCATTGTGTTTGGGACGATTGGCGCAATTGTGTTGGTCTTCCTCGTCCGCTTGGTCAACAAAGACTTTGCCAGCTAATATCTTCGTTTTGCACATGGACGCGCACAGGCGCGTCCGATGACCTCATCAACACGACTTTTACCTCTCCTTAACCAATCTCTAATATGCCACATTACTAAATCACTATCATTATAACATGACGAAATCGACATTGTATGAAATTCTTACGCCTTCTCATAGCGGTTTCTGAATATAATCAAGATAT
>PGTJ01000181.1 GCA_002794515.1 Phototrophicales bacterium | reverse complement strand
GTTGTAATACATGAATCCACCCATATTTTAGATAAATGGTTGAATATGTGGCACAAAATAGCTTTATAAAACATATTTGACACAACATTTCACACCGAGTTATGCTAAATCATCAGAGGATAAATGATGACAACAAGCAAAACATGGTCATTAGATGCCATTCATCCCAAATCACGGTGAAATCGTCAAACGGCTACTACAAGAATTTTGTGATACTGATTCACAAATAGATTGGCGTATTTTAAGCCCCATTCCGTGATTATCTCATTCATCGTTATGATACGTTGGATAGCAAACGCATTTGGGTAGCCGTTCAAGATGTTGCTAATTTGTCTCAAAAATCCGCACACTTATTCATAAATTGGAACAGTCCGATTGATAACTGGGTTATGATGATCCCTAATCTCGCAAAACCTCTAATAAGTGCTTATAAGTGGGGGACTCGTCCATGAAAATATATTGGGTGGGTTGCGAAACAATGTGCATCCCGCCGACACTGCGTAGATATTCCACCGCACCGAGCAAATCTTTGGTGCGTACGGTGAGCATGACGGTGAACCATTGACGGTCATCGCGTGCCACATATACAGGGGCGATAGTCGGACCCAACAACCCGCGGGTGAGCGGATTATCCACCACCTTAAACCCGACTTCTTCCATACTTTCGCCCGACATATTCACCGTCAAGTGCGAATATTGCTTGCCGATGAGCGAAGCATCGATATATTCCAACATCTTCCGCACGGTTTCGAGCAAATACGGATTTTCTTTGAGCGCCTTTTTATTGCCAATCAGACAGGCTTGCGATTCGACAATCACCCCATCAGGCAATGGACGCAGATGATTTTCGCGCAGGGTCGTGCCTGTTTGCACCAAATCGACAATGATGTCGGCATACCCGATGGTCGGCGCGGCTTCGATAGCCCCTTCTGCCTTGACCAACGTGAAGTGATGAATGCCATTGGCATGTAGAAAACGGCGGGTCAAATGCGTATATGTGGTGGCAACGCGCAAATTACGCCGTTTCTGCTCACGGAAATCCATCGCTACATCGACTAAATCCGCCATAATGTCGACATCGACCCATGTTTCGGGAACGGCGACCACCAACGAACAATGCCCATATCCCAATTTATCGTGGATGACAATCAGGTCATCAGTTGGACTTTCTTGGACGACATCATAACCCGTGATACCGATATGCGCCGTGCCATCTGCCACTTTGTATAATACATCCCGCACGCGCTGAAACAAGACATTCAGGTTATTCAATGCGGGGACAGTCCCCGTATATTGGCGGGGATTAGGATGATTCACCCGCAGACCACATTCTTTCAGAAAACTGGTAGTCGGTTCTGCAATAGCCCCTTTGCTGGGGAGTGCCAATGTGAATTGTTCAGACATATCACCGTCCATGAAGGGTTTTCACCAACAAATCAATTTCATCAAGTGTATAATCGCGCTTGCCAAGCCGAACTTGTTCGCCATCTGTCGCCCATAAAAACAAAACGGAGCGCGTGACCGATTCGGCATTTTCGATGATAATCACCCGAATGCCACGCTTCCGCAATTCGTAAGCCCACCGACTGGCTGTGGCAGGATGATTTTCGGGCAAGAGATAGACTGTGGGCGATGTCGAAGGTTGGCTGGGCGATAGGCGTTCTAATACCCTATCGGCATAATAAGCAAAGCCAACAGCAGGTGTTTCGGCATCACCGCCGATAAGGCGTGTGAGTTCGTTATAGCGTCCACCACCTGCCAATTGCACCCCATCATCAGCACGAATTTCAAACACCACGCCCGTATAATAATCCCATGTGCGGGCTAAATCGGGTTGGATATAAATTTGTTCCATTGGAATTTGCGATGCGCTTAATAATGCGATAAGCGATTGCCATTCGGCATATAATGTGCTGGCAATTGCGTCATCTGCGACAAATTCGGCAATTTTGGGCATCGCCTCATCGACAGGATTTTCGATGTTCATCCATTCTTGCAAAAAGTAGAGCGCATCATTAATTTGCCCTTGTTGGCTGGCTTGCTGGCGCTTTTTGGCGATTCGTTGGGTGATATCGATATGTGTACGCCCACCCAATGTATCACTTCGAGATGTATTCACCAGCAATTCTAGTGGCGACACCTGAGAGACATTCCCCTGTGTTTGTGATGGGATATACCGCGCCAGATGTGCCAACACATTCATCTTGCCCTTAGACCCACCCTTGAGCAGGTGGCGCTGGCTGAGCAAAAAGTGTTCGGTGCGCGGCTCGAGTTCAAATTTGGCGAGCAGGCGTTGTGTGAGTCCGACATGCCCGATGACCAGTCGCCAATCTCGGATATCGAGGCTAAGGAGACCATGCACCGCCATGCTGATAATTTCAGCATCAGCAATCTGATTCGCCATGCCAATCAGTTCTGCACCAACACTATAACGTTGATATTCATGATTGTGTGTGGTGGGGTCATCTTCAAATACAGCACCACTAAATTGCCAACGCACCACTTGTTTTTCTTGTTGGAGTGTGTAGAGATGGGCGGCGGCGGCGGTGAATTCTGGTCGTAAGGCTAAAATCTGTCCGTGTCGCTCGAAGGTGAACAATTTTTCTGCCACTTTATCCCCTGCTTTGGTGAGGAATAAATCGGCATTTTCGATGATGGGTGTTTCGATTAATTCATAGCCATAATGCCCCATATGTTCTTGTAAGGCATTGGCGAGTTGTTTGATGGGTTGTCCGTCTTGTTTAATCCGAAAATGTACTCGTTGCACCACAAAACCCTAATCTCTCATCTGTATGAATAAGCACCCCATAATCATAACGTGATTTCAGATGAGAAAAAAGGCGCTTTATGTGGGCAACGATTGAAAAGGCAATTTATATACCCTTAAACCACTTAAGCAGGCGATTAACCACATTCTTCTTTTCGCCGATGCCTTTATCATATTCTTCGCGCAATTGCTCGGTTAGGTATTGCAAATCGGCAAGTTTCATCTTGGCACCGTTCACAGTCACCCAATCGCCATCCATCTCAAGGTCTTTGGGTTTGCGATTATACAGCCGTTGATACGCCTCTGTATAACTAGATACAATTTTCTCTGGCGATGTCACCATAATCTCAGACCTTATATACTCTTTGTTTTATGACTTATATCATTCTATTATATGCGATTTTTCTCTAAATATGACACAATTCTAAAAAGATTTCAACACATACTCATTTTATTATAGCCTAGCAGTCCCGACACTTATAGCATAACATTGTCTGAACTTATATTGAATGGAATATCGTTTTCAGAAATGAGGTGTATGTTGTTCACGCACGACCATTATCATGAAGCAGTCGAAGCCATTTATAGTCATACCAATCTCCGCCCACAAATTGGCATCGTCTTGGGATCTGGATTGGGCGGATTAGCCGATATGCTCGAAGAGCGGGTCGCTATCCCCTATTCCAAAATTCCCCATTTCCCAACATCGACTGTACATGGGCATCATGGTGAATTGGTTATTGGCAAATTGGCGGGCAAAATTGTTGCTGTTCAAAAAGGACGCGCTCATTTTTATGAGGGGTATCATCTGCAACAAGTGACCTTCCCCATCCGTGTTATGCACTTTTTGGGGATTAAAACCGTCATCCTGACCAATGCCGCAGGGGGGTTAAATAAGTCTTTCAAAGCGGGTGATGTGATGATGCTCAATGACCATATCAACATGGTCGGGTTTGCAGGATTTAGCCCACTCAGTGGACCGAATGATGATGAATTGGGTCCGCGTTTTGTGGGGTTAGTCCAAACATACGACCGCGAATTGCGCCAATTGACGCATGAGGTCGCCCAAAAGCACAATATTCCCTTACAAGAAGGGGTATATTGTTGTCTAGCAGGACCGACTTACGAAACACCTGCCGAAGCGCGTATGCTCCGCATGGTCGGCGCAGATGCTGTAGGCATGTCTACCGTGCATGAAGTGGTTGTCGCACGCCACATGGGCATGAAGGTATTGGCATTTTCATCTATCACCAACATGGTCATTGATAATCTGGACACAGACCACGAGACCAATCATGAAGAGGTCTTAGAAGTGGGGCGCATCATCGTCCCTAAATTAATCGCCATACTGAAAGGGGTCGTAGAAAGGATTTGAGCCTGTGAGCAATATCATCTTTTTAATCGAACAAATTGCCGTTGGCTTATATATTCTCGCGGGTGTGGGCATCCTCATCTTATGGTCACGGTGGCGTGCGGCACAATATGATGTGCGCGCCACACGATTCGAGCTAGAGCGCGATTTAGCCCGTTTTCGGCGCGATAACGCCCTGACATTGATAATTTTGGGTGTGGAATTCATGTTGATTGTTGCGGGCATTCAGCGCGTGGTCGCACCAACCGTACGAAGTGACCAAGAACTCTTGCGTCTTGTCGCCATGACCAGAGATGATGATATAGACGAAATACCAAGCGATGGTGTTTTTGCCACCCCAACCCGCCCTGCGCCATTGGCAAATTTACCAATAGAACCTGTTGAATTACCGCGTGATGATGAATTTTCTATCTTTGTCACCCCGACACTCACACCTACCCCTGTGGGGACGATAGAACCAAATGCACCACCTGTATATGGATGCGATACACCAAATGCCTTTTTGCAAATTCCTGCCAATGGAATGCGCGTATTTCAGGTGATTCGCGTGGCAGGTACGGCATTTGTCGATGATTTTTCATCGTACAAAATTGAGATTAGCGGACCAACCACTCTCAATACATTCTGGGTGATTGATGAAGGGGCTATTCCCGTCACCGAATTGGGGACATTATCCCAATTCAATCCAGATCCATATGCACCAGGGACGTATCAATTTCAATTGACGGTTTTCGATACCACCCGCGAGCTAAAAGCCTCGTGCATGGTGACGATTTACATCAGTCGCCCAATTCCAACACCCACACCTTTAGGGGGATAATTTTTGTTTTTCTCTAACAATTATGCGTTATGATGATTGTCATGATGACGGTATAGAGGAGGTCAGTATATGTTTTTCGATTTCACCTATCTATTGATAGTCGCCTTACCAAGCATGATTATTTCTGGATTGGCACAAGCCTATGTACAATCGGCATATGCCAAATGGAGACGAACCCCAAATTCATGGAACATGAGCGGGTTTGAGGTGGGTCAGCGAATCATGCAAACCAGTGGCTTGCGCGGTGTGCGTTTTGAAGGCACACCGGGGCAAATGAGCGACCACTACGACCCGCGTGGTCATATCGTGCGAATGTCGGAAGATGTTGCCACACAACCATCTGTGGCGGCAATGGCGATTGTCGCGCATGAGCTGGGTCATGCTCAACAATACGAGGAAAGATCACCCCTCATCGGGATGCGTCAATTTTTGTTACCCGCCGTGCAAATTAGCCCGATGATTTCTTATGGTCTGATTATGATGGGTATCATCTTCAGCATGACCAGTATGTTATGGCTAGGGATTATCGCCTTTGGCATTACCGTGCTATTTATGCTCATCACATTGCCTGTTGAATTCGATGCCAGTCGGCGCGGGCTAAAATTGTTAGAACAAGCAGGATTTGGTCGGAATAGTGGAGATATGGTTGGCGCACGAGAAATGCTCACAGCTGCGG
>PGTJ01000452.1 GCA_002794515.1 Phototrophicales bacterium | reverse complement strand
GTTGTAATATTATTTGCAGTCAGTTAAATTTAGTTTTGAGATGAGATGATTCCCCCAATATAACGGGTATTTTGCTCGAATGTTTCTGCTATAATCAAATTATGTAGGATGTTGTTGTGCAAAGGTAATAATCATGAAATTATGGATGATGATAATCAGCATGTTGATATTGGTCGGCTGTCAGCCCAAAACACCGGGCAAAGCCGCCTCGTCTTTTTTGCCCACCTTGCCCGATTATAACATGACCGATGCTATTAATGTGGTTAGAGAGACGAATGTATTAGACCGTTTTGGCGAATTTATCACGGGGCAACAAGTCCCCAATGTCGTCACCGACCTCGCAGATCGGATATTTCTGCGTCAATTGGGGTTGGTACAAAATTACATTGAGTGTATCATGGGCAAGATAGATGCCTTCGCCATCCGTTTTTATTCACATAAAACCTTACGCAATAGCGTTGGCGCAGTGCTATCGGTCAATTGGGATCGCTTTGCTAATTTGAGCAATCAACTGGGATGTTTGATTCCATCCCCATTTTTCAGCGATGCCGAAGCCGATCCCGGATTACGTCCATGTGCCGATGCGTGGGCTTATACCGAAAATAATGTGCGTTACTATTTCATCTATGTCGGCACGAGTGTGAAAATCTGCCAAGATTTAGCCGAAAAATTGCCACGGAATCGATGATAATTAATCATCTTGTGAGATGCTCAGCATATAATCGCCGAGCCGATCTGCGCCTGTGCTGGTGGTCTGCGTCCTGCTGACCACAATTGTATAGCGCCCGTTCAAGATTAAACTGCTCTTCACCTGAAAATTGTTATCGGCTTTGACTTCTGTATGCGGAAAATGCAACTGATTGCGCCAATCATAAACCGCGACCACAGGACGGAATAGATGCGAGTCTTGCGGTCGCACTTGAATGGTGATATCTTTATTCGACCCAAAAACAACAGTATAACAATGTCGATCAAAATAATCGGTGAGGCGATAGATGGTATCATCACCATCGGCAGATAGTGTATAAGTGACGGGTGGTGGCTGGCGCTGACGCAAATAAGCCAATGCCGTTTGGATGCGATCTTGATGAATGGCATACGAAGCACGCCTGCCCCTTCCCTGCACATCCATCAACGTATTCATGCCAATCATCTCACCCCAACGGTTGAATAATGGGCTACCGCTATCGCTGGGGAGCAGTTCGGCGGTGTGTTCGATGAGATTTTTGTATGGCGAAAATGTCACAAATACTCGGCTGACCTCGCCACTCGCAAAACCAACGGATACATTGCTAGTCAGTGTGCTTTGACCATATCCCAAAATAAAAATTTCCGTCCCCAAGCCAATCGTTGGGGTGATATTCATCGGGATAGGGATGTAATCATCACCCGATATATCCAATAGGGCTAAATCTTCACAGGGTGCAATGCCGACTACTATCGCCTGACGGCTAATCAGGCGTGTGCCGATCACCCGTGAAACGGTGATATTCCCTGCCACATCCCCAAAATTGATGACGTGGGCGTTGGTCAGCACCAATCCATCCGCCGATACAATCACACCTGTGCCATGTTCTGGAGCAAAACTGTTACGCGGGGTGGATTCGATGAACACCAGCGAGCGTTCTAATTGTTGTGTCAATTCTTCATATGGAAGCGGTGTGGGCGTAATCACCACCGATGTCGGCACCGGTGTGTCGGTTGGGATGATAGGAGCAATGGGGGGTGGCGATTCGGGTTTGGGGATAGTATTCCAGAAGGCGATGCTGATGAAGCCAATAGACAAGGCAATAACAGCGATGAGCGCGTAACGCGATGACCGATTATTGGGTATTTTCAATTGAATAGCCGTGTTGGTTTTCTGTGAGTCTGACAT
>PGTJ01000078.1 GCA_002794515.1 Phototrophicales bacterium | reverse complement strand
GTCATATCCCCTAAAGATTGGGGGATAAATCATAACTCAATCGTGCGCCACATCTCCCAAAAATCGATATGTTCGCCAAAATAATTGCACATATTTTGCCAATGTAGTTCATCGGGCATGGCTCGTTCATGGACTTTACGAATATCCGAAAATGCTTTTGATAGGCTTGTGCCTTCGATCATCTTGAGCGCCCCTATGGCAAAAATCACCGACCGGCTGATTCCCGCACCACACGCCACCACAATCGCCTTCCCTTGTGCATGATGTTCACGAATAAAATTTAAGCCCGTTGCAATTTGATTTTTGGTGAGCGGGATGCCCTCTTGGATGGGAATATAGAAGGTATCTATGCCCTCTTGTTCGACCAATTGTTGTAGATGCAACACCGCGCCGATATTTTTCTCATTGAGTTTGGCGAGGTCTTGCGTCTCTCTGTAGCTGGCGACATATAACCAATCGCGTATTTGGTGCATGGTGATTATCCTTCGCATTCAGGTACGAGCGCTCCTTGTGTCGGGCGCGCTTCTAGGGTGACGGTGATGTTCAATGTTTGCTCGCCACGCACGACCATCAATTCGATGGTATCGGCGGGTTTGGTCTGGATGACCAAATAATTGACCAATTCATCCATATTATGCACGAATTGACCGTTGACCGCCACAATAATATCACCACCTGCACAAATGGGGATGTCGCGCACGACACGGGTGGTTGTACCACCGCGCAATCCCGCTTTTTCGGCGGGTGAATTGGCAGATACCCCAGTTATCAATATCCCCGATTTGACCGATAGTCCTAACGCTTCGGCGAACGCCGCCACACCAAAATCGGAGGCGATGGTGCTAATCCCCAACCACGAATAATCGACTCGTCCTTTGCTGATCAATTCTGGCACAACACGGCGCACCGTATTGGATGGCACGCTAAACCCGACACCTTCAAAATTGCCCGATGTGGTGCGGATAGCCGTATTCACGCCAATCACTTGACCATTGCTGTTGAGCAACGGACCACCGCTATTGCCAGGGCTGAGGGGGGCATCGATTTGGATGATACGCGGGTTTTGAAATCCGGGCAATGCAGAGGCATCGATTAATTCTGCCGAGTCCAGTTGCCTGCCGACGGCGCTCACAATGCCCACCGTCATTGAGCCTTGTAGTCCCCAAGGGTTGCCGATGGCAATCGCCCGTTGCCCAACGCGCACACGGTCAGAATCGGCTAATTCCAACGGTATCAGACGGTCTACTGTGGTGTTTACACGCAACACGGCTAAATCGCTGTAATTATCTTGGGCGACCAATTGCGCTTCTGTCACATAGCCATCATTGAAGGTGATGTAAATTTGGCTTGCGCCATTCACCACATGGGCATTGGTGATGATATGCCCATTTCGGTCATAGATAAATCCGCTCCCACGACCGGTATCGGTGAACCCGACTTGTTGGTTAATTGCCTCGATATTGACAACAGAAGGCACGGTGCGCTCGTAAATATTGGTCAGCAACAAATATTCGGCATCTGCCTCTTGGATGACCGCATCAGGCAGGGCAGTGGGGATAGTGCTGTTTCGCCCTATAGCTAAATTGGCGACAGGTGTCGATTGGGTGATATTGGAGGCGGATTGTAATGGTTCTGGTTGACAGGCGATGAGCAGTGTCATCAGCCATATCAACATCAACCACGCGAGAGGCTTCAAGCCCCTCTTGTGCTGATGCTGGAAGCCCACTAAACGGGCTGTTGTTGCCTGGGGTATGCGGGTGTGTTTTTTGTGGCGGGGTTGTAACAAGATCATTTCATCGTCTCCCGCAATTGTTCGACCAGACGGCGTTGGGCATCGGTCAGTTTTTTGGGGACGGTAATCATGATGCGGGCGAATAAATCACCATATTCATCTTTGCTATTCAGCTTGGGCATCCCTTTGCCCACCACGCGCAATTTTTGCCCAGATGATGTGCCTGCGGGGACTTTTATCCGCACAGGGCGCGACATAGTTGGCACTTCGATTTCGCCACCGAGCAGAGCGGTGAACATATCACATGGCACATCCACTATCAGATTGTCCCCCTCGCGGATGAATTGTTTATCGGGTTCGACCTTGACGACCAAATATAAATCACCCGATTCGCCACCCATTTGACCGGGCAAGCCTTCACCTTTCACACGGACTTTTGTGCCGTCTTTCGCCCCTGCGGGGATGCTCACCTTCGCTTTACGTTCGCCTTTGGTCACATAACGCATCGCGCCTTCATATGCTTCACGCAGGCTGATGACCACCTCTTCGGTGATGTCTTCGCCACGAATCGGCTGAAAACCGCTTGTATTAGTGCGTGTGCGCCCTGTGGATTGCCTACGAGTGCCACGTCCAAATCCACCGAATAACGACTCGAATATCTCTTGAAAGTCGCTATCATCAAATTGGACATTTTGGGTATATGTCTGATACTGATATCCACCACCAGCACCTGCATTGCCCATATTGGCATAATCTGCGCCGAATTGATCATATAATTTGCGCTTTTCGGGATTGCTCAAGGTCTCGTATGCCTCGTTGATCTCTTTGAATTTTGCCTCTGCCGATGGATTGTTGGGATTAGCATCGGGATGATATTGCTTCGCCAAGCGCCGAAATGCTTTTTTGATGTCTTTCTCGCTGGCGTTTTTATCTACACCCAATGTACGATAATAATCTTTAGCCATAACCTACTCCTCAACACAGAAATTTACACTGTGTTCTCTCGTTATTCTATGCTTTAATGTACACGATATTTATAGGAATGACATAGGAGCAAATATACAGGTGGCGCGATTCCTCATCCTCACCTTATACGATTATGCCGATAAACCCGGTGGCGCGCAAAAATTGGCGTGCGAACAAGCCGAATATCTCGTACAAAACGGGCATGAGGTGTGGTTATTGGCACAAGACCCCACAGGGGAACATCCACCGTATCGCGTGCGTGATGGCTTGCATATCCTGTTATATCCAAGCCCGAATTTGCGCCTATTCGATCCGAAACGGCGGGCTATTCATCAAGATAGCGCCCGCACCTTGCTCCGACAATACCTGATCAACCCGCCCGATGTGGTGCATGGACATACATTACTCACCTACGATGGGGTGTTGGATATGTTCCCCAATGCCCGTTATGTCTATACTGTTCATTCGCCTGTGAAACTGGAATTGCAAGCAGGCGCACGCGGGCAATCTATCGCCCAACAGGTGAAATCTTGGCTTGCCAGCCAATTGACACATGGCATCGAAAAACGGGTGTTGACCAAAAGTCATATCGTCACATCGGATTCGGCATATACCAAACAGGAATTGAGCCGTCTGCACGGCAAAGCATTGGGTGATAAAACACAGGTTGTGGCGGGTTGGTTCGATGAACATCATTTTTTTGTGGCGGATAATCGTGATGAACTAAAAAAGCAACTGGGTATATCACCCGATAAGCCATTTTTATTCACATTACGCCGATTAGAACCGCGTAATGGTGTAGATATGCTGTTATATGCGCTGAAACTGGTACAGGATGCAGGATACGATTTTCAGATGGTCATCGGTGGTGGTGGTTCACAACAGGCGAGGTTGCTTGCTCTGCGGGATTCGCTCAGATTAACCGAGCAGGTGCGGTTTTTAGGGCGTGTGAGTGATGATGAATTGCCGATGTGGTATGCGGCATGTGATATCTTTTTGTTGCCCACGCATACACTCGAATGTTTTGGGATTATCACCCTAGAGGCATTCGCATCGGGCAAACCAGTCATCGCTACGCCTGTGGGGGCTATCCCCGAAATTATCCATCTCATAGAACCGAGCTGGTTATCGGATGATAACAGCCCATCATCATTCGCAGAGAAAATTATGGCATACCTACGCGGTGAACTACCCACACATCCACCACAAACCTTGCGCGATTTTGTGGTGCGTCATTATAACCGAGCGGATAGATTATCGACATTCGAGAGGTTATTATTGGCATGAAAAAAACGATTTTGTGCATCAGTGATTATTATTATCCCGCACAACGGGCTGGTGGCGCGCCACATGCGCTACGGATGATGATTGCCCATCTGCAAGATGAGTATCATTTTCGGGTCATTACCCATGATTTTGATGTTGGGGGATATCTCATGCCGAATATCACCCATCACACATGGGTGACTGTTGATGATGTGCCTGTGTGGTATCGATCATCCAATGAGGCACTCGGAAGCATCATCCAGCAAACACCGCATGATATGGTGTATGTGAATAGCTTATTCGGTATGTTCCCTATGCAATTGATCATGGGGCGTTTGGTAAAGCGTATTCCGCGCACACCGTTGATGATCGCCCCACATGGTGAATTATATGCGGGTGCATTGGCACAAAAATCGCTCAAAAAGCGTATTTTTCTGATGGTCATGAAGCAATTGGGTGTTTATCATTCGGCTTTATGGCACGCCACCACTGATGAAGAAGCCGAGCAAATCCGTCATCATCTGGGCATAAAACGCGATGTTATTCGGATTGCGCCTGTTTTACCAGCGCCCATTGCACATTTGCCACAACCGACATCCAAGCGTTCGGGTGAATTGAAAGTTATCTTTTTATCGCGTATCATCCCAAAAAAGAATTTACATGGGGCATTAAACATATTAGCAAACGTGAAGCATCCTATCCAATTTGATATTTATGGCACACAAGAAGATAGTGCTTATTGGCAAATGTGTGAATCACTGATGCACCACCTGCCTCGTCATATTCAAGCCCGATATTGTGGGGCAGTCACAGATGGACAAATCGAATTATTTAGTCAGTATCATCTATTTCTATTTCCCACACAGGGCGAAAATTTCGGTTATGTCATCCAAGAATCGCTATTGGGAGGATGTTTGCCCCTCATCAGCACTGCGACCCCTTGGCACGGTTTAGCCGATAAGCAAGTGGGTTGGGATGTGTCGTTGGCGGATCTTGATGAATTTATTCGCATTATCCAACATGTTTATGAGATGGATGGTCATACATTCGCCACATGGTCAAAGAATGCCCAAACATATGGATTGCGTATCGTCAACGACACAACACGAATCGAACAAAATCGGCTGTTATTCAGATAAAGGTTCATTATGCAGTTGGTCATCGTCTCGTTTTTTTATCAACCCGAACCGAATGACATCAAAATCCACCTATTGGCGAAAGAGATGGTGGCGCGTGGACACACCGTGACGACCATCACCACCTTCCCGAATTATCCGAGTGGAAAAATTTATGATGGTTATAAACAACGCTTATGGCGAAAAGAGGTGCAAGATGGTGTGCGGATTTTCCGTGTGCCGTTATATCCGAATCACACCCGTAGTGGGATAAAACGCGCCCTCAGTTATAGCAGTTTTATGCTCACCGCCGCTACACTGGGATTGATGCGTTGTGGGCATGCCGATGTCATATGGGTGTATCATCCACCATTGACGACTGGTATGGCGGGTGTTTGGATGAGTTTCATGCGCCGTGCGCCGTTTGTGTTAGATATTCAAGATATGTGGCCCGAGACGCTCAAAGCCACAGGGATGCTCAACAATGAGCGGATCTTACGCTGGATTGGGCGAGTCGCCAATTGGATTTATCGGCGGGCGAGTGCGCTCACGGTCAATGCCCCGGGCATGAAGACCAATATCATCGCTAAAGGTATTGCTGAAGATAAAATTTTTGTCATGCCGAATTGGGCAGATGAGCGCATTTATATGCCTAAACCCAGAGATGTGGCGATCGGCGAAAAATATGGACTGATAAATAAATTTAACATCATGTTCGCTGGGAATATGGGTTTAGTGCAGGCTTTAGATAAGGTGATTGAAGCCGCAGAACTGCTTCACGAGTTGCCCGATGTGCAATTGGTGATGATCGGCGATGGTCTGGAATATGATAACTTACGAAACATGGTGATAGAACGCGGATTGACCAATGTTATCTTTTTAGGCAGACATCCCGCCAGTGCCATGCCCGATTTTTTTGCTTGGGCAGATGGTCTGCTCATCACCCTGACGGATGACCCGTTGTATGCCATGACCATCCCTTCTAAGACACAAAGTTATCTCGCCTGTGGTCGCCCGATTATTTGCGCCGTTGCGGGCGATGGGGCAAATGTAATTGAACTGGCGGGGGCAGGGTTGACTTGTCCACCCGAAAATCCACAAGCACTTGCGGATGCTATACGCCACTTGTATGCTTTATCTCCCGAAGAACGTGACATGATGGGCGCGAGGGGGCGACAAGCCTATCTGGAGCAATTCCAGCAAACCATTATTGTTGACCGTTATGAACAAGTCTTTTTGAAGGTGATGAAAAAGAGAAAAAACGCATGACAACAATATTGATACTCGGCGCAGGCGGTATGTTGGGACATACGCTTGCAGGGATGTATAAAGATCAGTATGAGACGGTTGCCACAGTGCGAAAAAATGTTGAATTTTATCGCCAATATCCTGTTTTCGATGGTGTTCACCTGATAGCGGGTGTCGATGCCTTTTCGCCAGAGACTGTTCGTGCTGTATTAGCCGATATTCGCCCTGATGTCGTCATCAATGGTATTGGGATCATCAAACAGTTGCCCGAAGCCGAGAATTATATCACCGCCATCACTATTAATGCGCTATTTCCTCATCAATTGGCGCAGATGTGTGCCGATGTCAATGCTCGTCTGATACATATCAGCACGGATTGTGTGTTCAACGGGCGTAAGGGTATGTATACCGAATCAGATCCATCGGATGCCGAGGATTTATATGGGCGTAGCAAATTTTTGGGCGAAGTGACCAATATGCCCAATACACTCACCTTACGCACGAGCATCATCGGACATGAATTGAATAGCGCCTATGGCTTGGTCGAATGGTTTTTGAGCCAAACAGGCAAGAGCATCAGAGGATTTCGGAAAGCCATATATACGGGTTTCACATCGCGTGAGCTGGGACGGCTCATCAGTCATATGATAGACCGACATCAGGATTTATATGGATTATGGCAGGCTTCATCGGATATGATTAATAAATATGACCTGCTCAATCTGGTCAAAACCGTATATCAAGCGCCTATTGAAATTATCCCCGATGATACTGTTACAATAGACCGCAGTTTAGATAGCTCCCGTTTACGTCGAGCCATTGGCTATACCCCGCCGACATGGAAACACATGGTGCTAGATATGGCACAGGAGAAAAAATCATGACTTTAACAGGAAAACGCATCCTCATCACAGGTGGCACAGGCTCATTTGGACAGGTGGTGGTCAAGCGCCTCTTATCGGGCGAGATGGGTCAACCCGCCAGCATCACCGTGTTTTCACGCGATGAAGCCAAACAACATTATATGCGCTTGTCATATATCAACAAAGAAGCCGCTACGGATGAGGTGATTTATCAGAATTTCCAACGCTTGTTGCGCTTTCGGATTGGTGATATACGTGATTATCATGCTGTGCTTGAAGCCGTACGCGAAGCCGATGTGGTGATTCATGCCGCAGCGCTCAAACAAGTGCCGACATGCGAATATTTTCCGTCACAAGCAGTCATGACCAACATTAACGGACCGGAAAATCTGGTGCGTGCGGTGCGCTCCAATGAGACACGGGTCGAGACGGTCGTGGCGCTATCGACCGATAAAGCCTGCAAACCGATTAATGTCATGGGGATGACCAAAGCCGTGATGGAGCGCATCATCATCGAAGGGAATATGAACACCGATGCACGGTTAGTGTGTGTGCGTTATGGCAATGTCATCGCCTCTCGTGGGTCAGTTGTGCCATTGTTCTTAGACCAAATCGCCAATGGTGGTCCGATTACCCTGACAGACCCACACATGACACGCTTTTTGTTGAGCCTGAATAAAGCTGTGGATACAGTATTCGCCGCTATTCATGGTGCAAAACGTGGCGAAATTTATATCCCACAAGTCCCTGCCGCCAAGATGACTACTCTCGCCGAAGCCTTAATCGATGGGCGTAATATCGACATAAAAGTGACGGGTGTCCGCCCTGGCGAAAAAATCCACGAGATCTTAGTATCGGAAGAAGAGGCATATCGCACCACAGAACGTGATGGCTATTATGTTATTCGTCCAATGTTGCCCGAATTGCTCGATACACCCCTCGATACACCTGCGTTGACTGGTGAATATTCCTCATCGAATACCACCCTCAATGTGACCGAATTGCGCTCATTATTAGCCGAGTACATGACTGAACATCGCATGGGAGAATACGCATGAAAGTCATGACGATTTTTGGCACACGTCCCGAAATCATTCGGCTGAGCCGTGTCATTCCTTTGCTAGATGAATTTTGTGTGCATATTTTGGTGTATACAGGGCAAAATTATGATCCCAACTTGAGCGACATCTTTTTTGATGAATTGGGGGTTCGTAAGCCCGATATTCATATGGGGGTGCAAGCGACCAGCTTTGCCGATCAAGCGGGACAGATTATCAGCAAAAGTGGCGCGATTTTTGCCGAGCATCAGCCCGATCGGTTGCTCATCTTAGGCGATACCAATAGTGGATTGAGCGCCATTGTTGCCGCTCGTATGGGTATTCCCGTTTTTCATATGGAGGCGGGGAATCGTTGTTATGATGACCGTGTGCCAGAAGAAATTAATCGGCGGATTATTGATCATAGTAGCGAAATCTTGATGCCTTATACCGAACGGAGCAAAGATAATTTAGTGCGCGAGGGCATTCCGCGTCAGCGCATTTATGTGACGGGCAATCCCATTTATGAAGTGTTGACACATTATGCCCCACAAATTCACGCCAGCACCATCTTATCTCAATTGAATCTTACCCCTCATGCTTATTTTTTGGTGACCATGCACCGCGCTGAAAATGTGGATGATCCCGTTCGCCTGCGCGGATTGTTGACCGGGTTAACACAAATCGGCGAAACATATCGTCAGCCAGTGATCGTCAGTTTGCATCCGCGTACAGCCGATAAACTGAAACGGTTCGACATCGCCATCCAATCATCATATGTGCAATTGCTCACCCCGTTTGGTTTTTTCGATTTTGTCAAACTCGAACAACATGCTCGTTGCATCATCAGCGATAGCGGGACCGTACAAGAGGAAGCAACAATCTTCAATATCCCCAGCGTGACTATCCGCGATGTCACAGAACGTGCCGAGACCATCGAAGTCGGTGGCAATATGCTCAGTGGGGGAGATGCCGATGATTTGCGCCGTGCGGTCGATGTTGTCTTGCGTACGCCAACAGATTGGACACCGCCGATAGAATATACGGCGCAACATGTTTCGCGTGTGGTGGCAAAGGTGGTGCTGGGGTATCATCATCGACAAAGATAGTTACTTGCATGATACTCAAAATCCTTATACAATGTTTTATAATATTTGTTCGATAAGGATTATGTGAAAATGTCAAAACCAAGTGTGATTTCATTATTTAGTGGCTGTGGTGGGATGGATTTGGGCTTCTCACAAGCTGGTTTTGATATTGTTTATGCCAATGATATCGATGAAAGTGTACAAG
>PGTJ01000520.1 GCA_002794515.1 Phototrophicales bacterium | reverse complement strand
GGGACGGCGATACTTGCCAAAGGTCTGCAACACACTCTCTAAGGCGGCTTGCACACGCCTCATGCCGACCGCCTCTTTCTGTATGGCTTCGGTGACGCGCCGTTCTAATAAATCGGCGAATTGGTCGACCAGCGCGAGGAATAATTTCTCTTTATTAGGAAAATAAAAATAAATCGAGCCTTTCGATGTGCGACTTTCTTGGACAATTTCATCCAAACGGGTATCGTGATAGCCCTTGTTGCTGAAAATTTCCAACGCCGCATCGAGGATGCGCTCGCGGGTGCTTTCGGATGTGGTTTGTTGCTCATCAGACATAACCGACCACCTCATATCACTAGACTGACCAGTCAGTATCGTTATCATACACCGCACACCTAAAAGAAAGCTATACCCAGTTTGAGTGCGTGATGAGAAATGTGTGATGCAGGCTTTGAGAATAAAAATAGCCATTGGCACGATGCCGATGGCGAGGCGAAATTTCTGTATTCTGGTGATGTTGCCCGCAAGCAAAAACACCCCCATAAGGGGGTGCTTTTGCTTGGGTGTGATAGTCGTTATTTCCAGCAGGTGAATGATTTGGTGTTGGTCTTGCCATCGGGGTAGGGGTAGGTCACGGCACATGTGCCACCACCCAGATAGGTGAAGTAGATGTTGCCCGCCTCATTTTTGCCCAACACATCACCCGCTTTGGCGTTCATAATATCATCGATGGTGACGGTGAACGACAAAATGCCTTGGCTGCGACCATCGATTTGGAAGATTTGATACACATCATAACCCTTGTTCGGCACCATGTAGGTTTGGGCGAGGGCGGCGTTATCTTTATACGCCTGAATGGAGCAATACTGTCCATCGACGACTTGGATGTTCGCACCATTGAATTCAGACATATCGGCATTCAACCCGTTGAAGAAGACATAAGGCGATCCACCCGAATCATAACTTGCAACATCGAATGCCACATCGGTGTTGATGAACAGGGTCAATTCAAATGTGTCGCCTTGGGCATCGCCGTTAATCCATACGACATAAGATAGCGCCGTGACCCAAATACTGCTCCCGAATAAGGAGTCGACAAAATTCATATCGCCGATGGGCAAGGTGGCGCGCACGCAAAATCCAAGCGGGACGGGCAATTTGGATTGATCGGGTGTGATGACTTTGGCGCTGGCTGGAGCGATGGTGATGACCAAGATTAGCACAAAACTGAGTGTGAGAATGATACGTTTCATCATGGTTAGACTCCCTTATATTACCTGACTGAGAATAGTTGTGGTGGACTTAAGTACTGCCATTGATTATATGATAAATTTATACTATTGAATGT
>PGTJ01000233.1 GCA_002794515.1 Phototrophicales bacterium | reverse complement strand
GACCGGGATCGCCTAAGGCAATTGCCGCTTCGATGCGGATAGCATGACCGCGTTCGACAAATGGATTGATGTAGGTGGCTAAATATCCCTGATATTCTGCCAAATCATATGCTGTGCGCGAGCCTGCCTGATTGCCTTCTAATGCCAAACGTTTAGCTTGTGCCAAATAAATTTCGCCTTTTTGGATGACCAGCACAATATTGGTCTCTAGCCCTTGTATTTGCTGGGCTTGGGTGAGGCGCTGAATGCCCTCTGCAAACTTGCGCTCTAAGATATAGGCTTGGGTGAGCGGGATATAAGCATCGACAAATGTCGGGAATTCGGTCAATGATGCTTCGCACCGTGCTTTGATAAGCCCCACCAATCGATTGACCTCATTGGTCAAGCCACGCGCTTGAGCATTTTTAGCTTGTTGCACAAAGACATTGGCAAAGCCCAAATTGATGAGGGGCGCATAACGCCGTGCATCATCCCGCGAGATTGCGCTCGTCCCTGCTGTGTTGTTGAGGATGGTCTCGGCTTGGGTTAGGATAGCAATGGCGGTGTTGTATTCACCTTTTTGCAGATATGCCATGGCTTGTAAATAAAAGGGATATGGATTGAATAACCCGCCTAAACGGGCTTGTTCTGTGGCGGCGAGTGGCAAGGCGGTATCGGGGTCGTTATTTTGGATAGCCACCGCCGCAGTCGACAGGGCGATATTCAATTGCACGGGCAGATAGAATTCTGTTGGGCGTGGTGTGCGTTCCTCAACACCCGTGGGCCAAGCAATAAGCGCCAATTGTGCATTCGGTGATGGCGAGGGTGTGAAGGTCGGATTGGCGGTGAAATCCACTGTTGGCGAGGGGGTCGGGGTGAATCCTGGTGTGTTTGTCGGTGTATTGGTCGGTGTGGCAGTTGGCAAGCGTGGTGTTGGGGATGCGCCGAATAACACCAATTGGATTTCGGGGCTGTTATTGACCGCCACAATGCCGACTGTGGCGATAATCACCAAGAAAGTGGCAATCGCCGCGCCAATTTGTGAGCGTAAAATCCAAATTTCACGCTCACCTGCCCGATTTTTCTCTTTTTTGACCCAATTGATCTTTTTCGGTGGCACATTTTGTTCATCATAGGCTTGTAACAATTGCGCCAGTTGTGCCTGATTTTGGGCAATTTTATCGGCAGATGGAATAGGGATGCTGGCATCGGCGACCGTTTCATCATTGTCATCGGCTAATGATTGCGAGAGTGACCCGCGTTGTGGCACCAGTTGAGCAGGGTCGATGCCGAAGGCGCGAACGGCTTTCAGCGCCATTTCATTATTGGGGTTGATTTCTAACACCTTTTGCAGGCATAACAGGCGCTCTTTTTTCTCTTTCAACACACTCGCCAACCATAACCAACCATTTTCGCTATTGGGATTAAGACGCAGTGCGTTTTGGAGCAATTTGCGGGCTTCATCTTTATTACCCGTCTTTGCCGCCTGTATGCCCCGTTCTTCTAATTCACGCGCTTTGTCATCGGACATAAGACCATCCTTCTAAATAACCGACTTGCTTGAATGAATGTGTCTATTGTAGCGCGTTATTGTCATAAAGTATAAATTTTTGTGATCGGATGGACGACTGAATGCCGTCCATCCTCAGATAGAATATATCTTATGGTGCAGGTTCGATGAAATATTGGGCGCTTGTGCCTTCTGCCACCCATGCTACCACACCATCATCGAGGCGCACTTGCCACCATGTGAAATTATTGGCACATTGTGGACCGCCGATGATGGCGAAGCGTGTTCCTTCGGGGATAATCCGCACAATCGGCGCGGATGTCGAAGGCGTTTGGCGCACATTCAACGGACCTCTATTTGGACCGCCAACAAACACCCGCCCTGTGATGCCCGTCCGCACGATGCTCGCAGGCGCGCCAGGGCATAGCACACTGGCGCCAACGGGGACGACTACACTGCTGGTCGGGATGGCTGTTGGTGATGCGGGTGAGGTGGTCGATGTGCTGGTCGGTGTTGTCACCAAGGTCGTCAGACCGAGTGCCACATTGAATGGTTGCGTCCAAACGATAATCGGCTCACCTGCCGAGGTGGGGAATGTGCCGATGTTGGTCGGTGTGTTGCCATTCTGATGCCAAGTAATGATGTATACATCAAATCCTTGTGCAGTCGTCACCGCGCCATTGCTCACACCAGCTAACTGCTTATATCCATCAGAAAGTTGCAAGAAGGGTGATGCTGAACCGATGGTATAAATCCCCCACCGCACAGGATTGACGTTATCTTCAAATAAAAAGGCGATTTGTGTTCCACCCGTTATCCAGCGTGGCGATAACATGCTATAGTTGGGGGAATGTAAGAGTTGTTGTGGAGTCATGCTTGTGCCGATCGGCATCCCACGCCGAATCACATTTTGTGTTTCTAACATGCCCATCGATGGAATGGCAGGCAAAGCGGGATCGTTATCTGAATAGACAATACTGCCATCGGTCGGCAAAATATCGGCAGATGAACGGTTATAGGGGCTGACTGTGGCACTATTGGTGGTTGGATTCCATGCAATCGCAGGATAGGTCAATGCCCCACCAGCGAACATGAAGACCAGTTGGAAATGGATATTACCCAAATTATCCCACAATTGGATATTCGGCAAAAATGTGCCAAACCCACCGGTGATTGCTTGTGATACCTCAACGCTTGGCGCGACCAAAATTGCCCCAATTTCGTTATGGCGTACCTGACGGGTGATCGAACCTGTTTCGAGGTTGACCACCATGATACGCCATTCATTAACCCCTGGCGTATCAACACGCCCAACACCCACCGCCACCGAGCGCGAATCGGGCGAAAATGCCAATGGTGTACCCGTTGAAGCGGCATACGAGACGAGAACCCCACCCATACGAGCGGTGTCTGTGGTGTTCAAAGGAATGCCCCGCAATGTGCCTGTGGCGAAATCATAAATCGAGAGGGTTGGTGTGTTGGGGGATACCGTCACTGTTTGCACCAGATAGCGACCATCGCGCGAAATCGCCAGATGCAAATTGCTCGATGACGGTGCTTCATTGGTCAGGCGTGGGCGGTTCACCGATGCCACTTCACCATTTTGATTGAATAAAATCAGCCGATCTAATGTGGGCAAATAAAACCACGCATACCACGGCGCTGGGGAGATGGTGATGGTCGTTGGCGCGGGTGGTGCAGAGATGATCGGGGTCAACACATTGATGCCGTTTTCGAGGCGTACCAATGGCTGACCCGTGGGTCCACATAAAATGAGGATTGTGCCATCGCCATTCACCCGATAATCATAGCGTTGCCCATTATAATTGATGATGAATTTCAAATAACGATTGGGGCTAGATGGATACACCACCCCTGGTGCGGGGCAATCAAATCCCGCATTTGTGCCGATGATCTCTTCCCATGTCCACGAATCGACAAAGCGAATGGGCGCAGATAACCCTAAATACGATGCGAGGTGGGTCAAAATTTGATTATACCGTTCGGTGATGCGGTCTTGTGCCGATACGCTCGCCACTGCCGATAGCATCATGCTGATGAGGATTGCCAATAATACCAATTTGCGTTTCATAACCTTTGTCCTTTGTTCACACAGAATAAACATTTCGGTTTGTTACAATTATCGCACTGTTTGTGGGTGTTTGGCAAGCAAGTATCGCAAAAATTAATCTTCTTCCTCTGAATGGCGGGGTTTATCTGCTTCGCCTAATCGAATTTGCATCAAACGGCGATAGGTTGCCTGAAAGGTCATGCAATCTGCCACATGAAATGGCTCTGGTGCTTCGACACCCACCGTGCCTTCGACACCATTATCCACAAAGGCTTGCATCAGTTCTTTATAACGCAAATCGGCTTCATTGAGCGGAAGATGTTCTTTTTCGCCTTTGGCGGTGTAGGCGATACCACTCATATGGCTGTGCAAGGTCTTGATGCCACGTTCACCGAGCATGTAGCGCACTTTTTTGAGGGCATCATCAAATTCGGCATAGCTGTTGAATGTGCCATCACCACGCCGTGCGTGCAAATGCGCCCAGTCGATGCAAGGCAATACACCATCTATCTCTTGGCTGAGTTGTAACACCTCGTCTAAATCGCCGAACATAGCAGATTTGCCCATCGTTTCGGGGCGCAAATTGACCAGCACCCCCTCTTGGCGCAAAATGGATGTGATTTCGATGAGTTTTTCTTTGGCGCGTTCATAAACCTGTTCGGGTGGTTGACCGTGATAACTGCCCGGATGAAAGACAATATCGGTTGCGCCCGCCAAAAATCCCTTACGGGCGGCGGCGAGCAGGCGTTCATCACTTTTTGCCATGAGTTCGGCAGTCTGACTATT
>PGTJ01000542.1 GCA_002794515.1 Phototrophicales bacterium | reverse complement strand
TTGTGCGGGTGCTTCGGATGATCACCCATCCACATCCACAACAAATCATTTTCGTCACCATTATCCTCAACTTTGTTGTGAGCATCGCCTTCACTACCGTATCTCGCCGTATTTTTGGGAACACCGAATTTTTTAATCTGGGGGAGGGCGGGCGTTGGTTTTTGAACCTGATTACCTTGCTCCCGCTCATGATGTCCATTGTGGCATATTATACCCTGCGTCGAAAAATCCCAATGGGGCGATACATCTCACTGGTCATCCTCTATTTCACCTTTGTGATGTCCATTGTGGGTTTGTTACATGTGATGAAGTTCTTCATCAGCTTTACCTTTATGGTCGATAGCATCATGCAAAATATCCAATGGGCGATATTATTGCCTGTTGCCTATGCGTTGTTTTGGATTGGTGGGCAATTCGATGAGAAAAATCGCTGGCGTGGGTGGCTCGAACAAGCGGGCATCGGCTTGGGTATCGCTGTCATCATCTTTTTGCTATTTAGCGCCAACTTTTTGGCGAGTATGAATAGTTTGATTAGCACATATCTCGATTATCCCGTGCGTGAATCGGCGTGGGTTCTCACCTTAACGGCGATTATTTATGGCATCACCTTTTGGCGAATGCTCAAATTGGGTGATTATTTTGGTGAACGTCCAGACCAAAATGCCGCATGGCAAGGGTGGTTATTGCTCTCGCCGAATATCATCGGCTTTTTAATATTCTTCGCAGGTCCTTTGCTCTTGTCGCTCTATCTCAGTTTTACCGATGCGACTGTGGGCAGAATTCCACAAGAAATTGAAGCCAGAAATTATCAGTATGCACTCGGATTAGAATTCAAGGTGTGGGATGAAGCTAATCCGTATGCGGCACAACTGGTCAAACTCACCCAAAATTCATCTCCTGTTTTGCAAGATTTACCAACAGTGCGCCTCTTGGCACAGTCGTATCTATCACGCGGATATACTCCGCTCGTCATTTTGCCATTCAAACAAATCACGGGTGTCGATGTGATTGTTGGGGCATTAGACCGTCTGTTCTGGATTAGCCTACGCAATACACTGATGTTTTGCTTTTTGCTGGTCATCCTTAGCACCATCCCTGCGTTGGGATTATCGCTCATCCTCAATTCTAAATTACCGGGCATGAAATTGTTTCGGGCATTATATTTTTTGCCGTCTATCGCCGCGGTGGTCGGGACGGCGCTCATCTGGAAATGGTTATATC
>PGTJ01000503.1 GCA_002794515.1 Phototrophicales bacterium | reverse complement strand
TGGATATACGCCACATCGACCCAGATGTGTTGCGGAAACAATTTGGTGTCATGACCCAACGCACACATTTATTCAACACCACCTTGCGCGAGAACATGAGTATCGCCCGTGATGGAGCAACCGAAGCCGAGTTATATGCGGCGTGCGAAAAAGCACACCTGTTGCCGTTCATCCAAAATTTGCCAAGCGGGATGCTGACCGATGTTGGGGAAGGGGGATTCGCCTTGAGCGGTGGGGAGCGCCAACGGGTGGCATTAGCCCGTATGCTGGTCAAAGATGCGCCGATATGGATTTTGGATGAGCCAACTGCCAATTTAGATTCCATCACCGAGAGCGCTATTTTACACACATTGTTCGATGCTCGCGCTGGTAAATCGTTGTTGCTCATCACCCATCGTCTGACCCATTTAGACCGGTTAGATGAAATTATCGTCTTAGATGAGGGGCGCATTGTTGAGCGTGGGACGCATGATCAACTGCTTGCACAAGGTGGCACATATTGGCGCTTGTGGCAGATGCAACAGGGGCGAATAGCTGTTAGCTAATCGGTTTTTTTGTTGGGATGCCCGGTTTGCGTGGATAATCAACAGGCGTTTTACCAATTTTTTTGATGACCACCAAGTAATGTGCTTCTTCGACTGTGGGTAAAGTCACTGTATGGATTTTATCTAAATCGCCACCGAGTATTTTCAGCGCTCGTACCGAGTCGTTCACCTCATCTTGGGCGGTGATGCCCTTCATGGCGATGCACATCCCGCCAATTTTTGCCAGTGGCAACATATATTCGAGCAATGCGGGCAGGCGAGCCACCGCCCGCGCCACGACCACATCATGTTTTCCGCGTTGATTGGGCATCTGACCCGCGTCTTCTGCACGGGCATGAAGCGTGGTAGCATTTTTTAGCCCCAATGTGCTGATGACATGATCTAAAAATTTAATCTTTTTGCCCGTTGCCTCTAGCAAGGTGACTTGTAAATGCGGGGCGATGATCGCCAAAACCAAGCCCGGAAAACCCGCACCTGTGCCAACATCAATGACTTTTTGTGGTGTATCAGCTTTGAGCAGGGGTAATAACGACAACGAGTCTAAAAAATGGCGGATAGCGACCGCTTGTGGTTCTGTAATTGCTGTCAAGTTGGTATGCGTATTCCATGTGGTGAGTTCATGGGCATATTGTTTGAACATCGCCAATGTTGTGGCGGGAATATCAACCCCAAATAGGGCTTGTGCATGTTGAGTCAGATCATCCATAACTGTATTTCCGAAGGTGGATGTTACGCAGGTGAACATCCACCTTGATAGTCTGTGATATTAGCGTGGGAATGGTGTGTATGCCACAGGGGTATTATTAGGGTTACGGGTGATGGTGAATGAACAGTTGCCCGTCAATTCGGGGTTATCTGTGCCTGGTCCAAAATCATCGTATCCATCGCTAAT
>PGTJ01000022.1 GCA_002794515.1 Phototrophicales bacterium | reverse complement strand
GGCGCACAAATGCCTCTAGTGCGGTGGTGCTGGCGCGTTCGTATTCCCGAAATTCAGATAGCACCTGATGTGATAAGATGATTTGATGTGGGGCAAAAATCCCCTTTTGGATGATTTTTTCGGCGATGCGCCGTTCATGATCGGGGTTGATATAACTATACAACAAGCACACCGCCACCGCATCATACAGATGTTGGCTCAAGGCATCTAGCACATCATTCAGCGAGGCGCTATCCAAAGGTTTTATCACTTGTCCTGTGTGGTCGAGGCGTTCTATCACCTCATAACACGCCTCGCGGGGGATGATGGGCGCGGGTAATGTGGGCGCAAGGGCATATAAATCGGGGCGATTTTGCCTGCCGATGAACAGCATATCTCGAAAGCCGTGTGTGGTGATGAAGGCAATTCGCCCACCATTTCGTTGCAGGATGGCATTCGTGGCGACCGTTGTGCCATGCGCCACCCATTCTAATTCAGAGAGACGGTCTTGGGTGATGGTTATCATACCATCCAACATCGCCACAGAGGGGTCTTGAGAGGTGGTGGGCAATTTATGGATGGTCAATACGCCATCTTTGCTCATGACAATATCGGTGAATGTCCCGCCTATATCTACGCCAACGCGCATCCGCATATCCTTTATATATTCTTGATATGCGCTTGATTATAACGCAAAATGCAGATTATTCATCTCGGCTTAGCCAAATTCATGGCTTGACACCCAACGTATCCAATAGGGCATCTAACTGTGCCAATAGGGCATCGGGCGTGCCATCATTGACCAACATGTAATCGGCGATGGCGATGGGTCCGCCCTTTTCGATGTTTTCAATCTCGGCGTAATCGCGCAATTCGGCTTCTTGAGCGGTGAGTGGGCGTTCTGGGCGGTTGGCGAGGCGGGCATACCGCATATGACGCGGCGAAAAAATAGCGATGATGACCATCTCATCGCCAAAAATTGGGCGTAGGGTTTTATATTCGCTAAAGCTATATAACCCATCAATGATGATGCTATTATGGGTTTGTAATGCCTGTTGGAGATGCGGTAAAGCACGTTTGGCAATGGCATCCATGCCTTCATTGGCGCGGAATTCTTCGCGCACCGTCTTTTCGTTATCGGGATTGATGGGCAAGCCACGTCGTGCCACCTCATCGGTGACGATGCTCCCAAAGCGGAATTGATAAAAACCTCGCGCTTCTAAATGCTTGGCACAAATCGTCTTGCCAGAACCTGCCATGCCAACTAAAGCGATGGCGCGGGGGGATTTTTGTGTCATGGGGTTTGTCTCTCTCTCATTGTGCAATGGATTTTATACTATCATTATATCAGAATTTTTGTGCTATGGATAGTCAATTTTGGCAATTTTTCGGAATTTGGGGCATGATTATAATCGATCTCATCACAGGCAATATGATAAGGGACAGAACCCGATGATCGAAAACGACCCCCTGCCCTATGCGGGC
Source organism: Phototrophicales bacterium (assembly GCA_002794515.1). Lineage (GTDB taxonomy): Bacteria > Chloroflexota > Anaerolineae > Aggregatilineales > Phototrophicaceae. The sequence continues at coordinate 14,898 of PGTJ01000022.1, read as the reverse complement.
AGAGATGAAGCCCTTGCGCGAATTCATACGCAACGCGCTAATGCGCCCCATGAGCCATTGGTGGTGATTGGGCGCAAGCACATCGGCAAAACGGCATTTTTAAGGCAGGTGATGCACACCATCCCTAAGCACACAATCGCCGTATTGATACCACTGGGTGATATATCACCCGATGATGAGGCGCATTTGTGGGTGATGACCAGCCAATATATTTTGGATGAGCTAAACCAACACGGGATGATATTGCCCGACTTGCCAGCACAAGATGTGGCGCGGATGTGGTTTATGACGCAATTCATGCCGATGGTGATGAAAACCCTGCGCGGACGTGAATTACTGTTGTTGTGGGATGATGCCCACCATCTGCTGAACACGAATTTGCCCGATGACTTATTCGAGGTACTACATGATTTATGTTCGGCATCTATCCAGATGATCTTCGCCTTCGATATTCGTCATGAAGACCATCTGAGCCAATTCATGCCGTTCATCACACCCAAACATCTGCTCCGTTTGGGGAATTTATCTCATGCGGGATGTTTAGCCATCCTCGCCGACCATCAGGGCGGGGTTGGTGAAGACATGATACGAGCAATTTATGACGGATCGGGTGGATTACCATACATCATCCAACAATATGGTTACGAATTGGGCGCACATGGTGATATAAAGGCGATGAACAACGCGGTTTATGCCCGTGTAAGCGATGAATTTTTACGCATATGGGAAGAGCGCACCGCAGATGAAAAATTGGTGTTAACGGCAATCGCCGATTTATTTTATGATGACCCCTTGCGACCGATTACAACGGCGCATATCGCCACATGGTCGGTGAATAGCGATTATCTATTAGATGAAACAGCCATTAACGCCGCCTTACGTGGATTGCTCTATGATGAAGTGGTGATCTTAGATCATCATCATGTGCGTGTGCATGGCGATTTATTTCGTAAATGGTTGCTCGAAAACGCCCGCATTGTTAGAAAACCAGCAGATAAACGACAAGCAGTGCCAATCGGCATCATCATCATCACCGTCATCATCGTTGCCATGATGGTATTGGTCATCCTGAGCGTATTCGGCGGGGCGACAGATGGTGGGATGAATATCCCAACGATCACCCCATTATCATGAGCCACCATCCAAATCGACAAGGCAGTGTGTCGCCAATTCACTGGTCGCGGAGGTGGTGGCACAGGTCGCCAAGACGGTATCGCCACGTCGCACCTCGAATACATCGGGATTATCGCTCAACCAGAAAGAACGGGGTGTGCGGATATAACCCTGATTAAAGGTGCAAAAATCGGGCAACGATAAGGCAGTGAAGGGCTGATCGATAATTTGAAAGCAATCGACCTTCCGCATTTGCGATAAGCGAATAGAACGTGGTGTCACCCGTAACCATTCATTCGACTCGAATTGCATGTTGTCGGATGGACGTATAAACTTTAAACCACTCACATCTAAGGTGATGTCTTCATCAACCGAACGATTATAAAGCACAAACATGCGATCGTCATAATAGAGCAACAAATCAGGTTCATCTGGGTTCAGCGCATCAATGCGCGGTGTTGGGGTGAACAATGATGGTGATGTTTTATCATCGGTGGGTGTGGCTGTGGCATCACCATCATTACGGCGTTGTGGCGTGTTCTGCGCCCCACCATTGACTCCACCTACGCCACCCAGTTCTTCGGTACTATCAGGATTAAGCGCAATGCGCGTTGGCAAGATACTATCATCCTCGATAAGGACTGGTGTTTCTGGTCTGTTATTGAGGATGATGGCGAGGGCAATAAAGACCGATACCATCATCACCACAAAACCACCTAAGATAATGCGGTTACGCTTGCGAGAAGGCTTCGGGATGGGGATCGGTTCTAATTTTTTGGATGTGGTCGAGCGGTCTTTTTCTTTCATCAACGCCGTTGGGGGCAAGTCTTTGGCAGTAGGCGAATCATCGGCGACCGCATCCAGTTTTTGTGGACGCAATAACGATGAACTGCGCGTCAACGAGGGTGGTTTATTGGCGGTGGCGCTATTTTTGATGACATCGGGCTTGCGTAAGCGGCTGGCAAGATCGGCATCGGATGATGTTCTATCGCGCCCAAGCACTTCGGTATCCATCTCGATATCCGCCATGAATGCCGCTTGCAGGGCATCGGCAAAAGCCCGCCCAGAGGGATAGCGTTTGCGCGGGTCTTTATCCAAAATTTTCATCAAGACTTCTTCGACATGCGGGGTAATGCGCGGATTAAACATGCTAGGCATGGGTGGCGGATCGCTGATATGTTTGAGCGCCACACTCATCGCCGAAGCATCTTCAAATGGCACGCGCCCGGTGAGCATCTCATACAACACAATGCCTAATGAATATAAATCGCTTTGTGGCACGGCTTGCGCCGATGATATGGCTTGTTCTGGGGCAATATAATGCACACTGCCGAATGTATTGCCCAACGTCCCCTCTTGGGCGGTGAGCGCCAAGCCGAAATCGGTCAATACTGCCCGTCCATCCGCCGTGACCATAATATTGGATGGTTTGACATCGCGGTGAATGACATCATTTTTATGCACATAATCGAGGGCTTCGGCAATATCGCGGATGATTTTTATCACTTGGTTGGTGGGGATATAGGTCTTTTGGCGGTGATACTCTTTGATGATATCGCGCAGGTCATCGCCTTCGATAAAGCTCATCGCCATATAATACAAGTTATCTAATTCGCCGAATTGGTACACACTGACCACATTGGGATGATTAATACGGGCGATCGACCGCGCTTCGCGCAAAAACCGTTCTCGATATTCCTTTTCATCTTGTGCGGCGAGCAAACGGGGTTCGACAACCTTCACCGCCGCATAGCGTTGCAAGGTCGAATCGTACCCTTTATAAACCCGCGCCATCCCGCCCTGACCAAGCAAAGATTGAATGGTGTAATCGCCTAATCGCTTACCAATGAGTGCGTCACTAGACATAAAAAACCGCCAAACTAGATTGAATAATCTTCTTTACATTATTATACTCAACCTATAGCCAAAAGGGTAACAAATTAAATAGATTGCAAAAAAACTGATACAAGTTTTTATTTTTGCATATCTGTTAGCCGATAGTTTGCTATTTGTTTAGGAATATTTTCATAAAACGATTGTGAACAATAGTGATAAAACAGCGCTCATGCGCTATACTAATATGCAGAATATAAATTGTGATTTCAGAGTAAAATTTATGACACCATCACCTGATATTCCAGAAAAAGAAATCCGTGAGCGTTGCACACGTATCCTCAGTGCGGCTGTCGAAGAAGCACGTAAACTGGGTCATAATTTTGTTGGCACAGAGCATCTGTTCATCGCCATGACGCGCATCGAAAATGGGCATACCAACCGTTTATTACGGCGTGCCGATTTTAATCCGCGCACCGTACGGAGCGAAATTCGCCGTGAAATCGGCACAGACAAAGATTTAGGATTGGGCGATGTTTTGCCCATGACCCCACGCACTGAGATGGTCTTGTCATTAGCCATCTTTTTAGCCGACCAAGATAATGCCGATGTGGGGGAATATCATGTGCTGATGGCGTTGTTACAAGAGGGAGAAGGAATCCCGATTCGCAAATTAATCGACATGGGATTTGATGTCAATCATTGGTTACAAGTCCTCATCTCTGAACAACATCCAGAAGAGCAATCGCCGATGATTGATGAGAGCGACATGGATGATTTCTTCGACTCCGATAGCGATTTCGACTTCAGCAATTCACCCTTTGGCACTTTCTCCCCATTCAAATTCACACGTCCCACATCAGATACCGATACAGCCCCCACCCCGCTACTCGACAAATATGGACGTGACCTGACCGTGCAGGCATCAAAAGGCAAAATCGGACCCGCCATCGCCAGAGAAGATGAAATTCGCGCTTTAGCACGCACCTTGGCACGGAGCAAAAAGAACAATCCGTTACTGCTGGGCGATGCAGGCGTGGGCAAAACCGCCGTTGTCGAAGGCTTGGCATATGCCATTTATAAAGGCACTGCGCCCGCCTCGTTATTGAATAAGCGCATTGTGCAAATCGAAATTGGCACATTGGTGGCTGGCACAAGCCTGCGCGGGCAATTTGAAGAACGGCTCATCGGCATTGTGGATGAGGTCAAAAATTCGGGCAATTGCATTTTGTTCATCGATGAAATTCACACCATTGTCGGCGCAGGAGACACGATAGATAGCAATTTAGATGCGGCGAACATCCTCAAACCTGCCCTATCACGCGGGGAAATCAAGTGCATTGGCGCGACCACCCACGAAGAATATCGCAAGGCAATCGCCCAAGACCCCGCCCTAGATAGACGCTTCCGCACCATCGACATCGAAGAACCATCCGAAGAAGATAGCATCAAAATTTTGGAAGGGCAACGCCCACACCTCGAAGAACATCATGGTGTGGTGATTTTGCCCGAAACCATCGAGGCGGCGGTCAAGTTATCGATTCGTTATATGCCCGATCGGCGCTTGCCCGATAAAGCATTGGATTTGCTCGATGAAGCCTGTACACGGGTGATTATCCGCACCATCTCGCCCGATGATGAAGACCCCGCCCCCAACGATGTCAAAGCGAGCGATGTGACGGCGGTATTATCGCAATGGACGGGCATCCCCGTCACCGAATTGACCACCGATGAAAAGCGTCGCTTGGCAGGATTAGAAAAATCGTTGTTGCAACGGGTCATCGGGCAGGATGAGGCAGTGAATACGGTTGCGGCGGCGATTAAAACAGCGCGTGCGGGGCTAAACGACCCCAACCGCCCTATCGGGGTATTCCTGTTTCTGGGACCATCGGGTGTCGGCAAGACGGAACTCGCCCGCGCATTGGCTGAATTTTTATTCGGCAGTGATGATGCCATGATTCGCTTGGATATGTCTGAATTTCATGATGCCCACACCGTCGCCCGCCTGATTGGCGCACCGCCCGGCTACCGAGATACACAACGGGGCGGGCAACTCACCGATGCTTTGCGTCGTCGTCCATATAGCGTTGTGCTATTGGATGAGGTGGAAAAAGCCGCGCCAGAGGTGTTCGACATCTTTTTGCAAGTGTTCGATGAAGGCAGAATCAGCGATGCCCACGGGCGACGGGTAGATGCCCGTCATGCGGTGTTCATCATGACCAGCAATATCGGCACTGAAGAGGGGAGCAAACATATGGGCTTTGCTGGCACATCACCCAGCAAAGCCGATTATTCGGGCTATCTGAATCGCTTCTTCCGTCCAGAATTCATCAATCGTTTGGATGAGGTCATCACCTTCAATGCACTCTCCGAAAGCACCTTGAACGGCATTTTAGATTTGCAACTCGAATCGGTTTATAAACGCCTACAAGAACAAGGCTTATCGCTGGATATCACACCCCAAGCGCGTCAATTCATCCTCAAATTAGGATACAACCCGGCACAAGGGGCGCGTCCGTTGCGCCGTGCCATTGAACGGCAATTGACCCGTCCATTGAGCGCTAAAATTGTTGAAGAGGTGTTCAAACGGGGTGATACGGTGCGCGTGATATTGGGTGAAGGCGAAAAATTGACATTTGAGGTTGTCGCGTGAATATTCCACAGACTGGTCGCAAGCCATTACCTGTTGATGATAGTGTCGCCCGTCAATACCTGAAAAAGCGCAGTCGACACGATAAATCTGACCCATTCGTCACCGACCCCAACCCAGATATACAGATGTTGGGCAAATTGGCACTACGACGTGGGGATATTAACGATTTATTCGCCCTGGGCGATTTATGCGCCCTACAATCGGTAACACCCGATAACCGCCTGTTGGTCTATTACATCGGCAAAACGCTCATCGCCTATAAGCGGGCGGTCACACAAGCTGTTCATGATGTCGACCGCAATTTAGCCAAGCGTGCCATCGAAAATTACTTACTGTGGTTATTTGAATTCGCCAACACCCACCCCACACGGCGCAATATCGCCGCCACCTTATGGGCGATCACCGATGATGACGATCAACCCGAAACACGCCCATCATTTCAACGCAAAACGATTGCCTTGCTCGATTTGTATCGGCAAAAATTGACGATTAAAACACCCACTGCTAAAAAATCGAGCCAAAATCCATCAGGGACGCATCAGAATGCCGATGATATTCTGGCGGATATAGAAGCAGGTGATAACGAAAGCACCCATGCCGATTCGCCTCCTCCATTGCTGATGAGCGATGTTTCGATGACCGTTGCCGATAGTGTCGGTGTGCTAGATATTCAATCGAACATGGTCGAGAGCCAATACTTCAGCGAGACACAAGCCGAAGAAAGCCTCGTCCTCGAACAGACCTCTTTTGAGGGGGTGCATGATGTTCAAGTCGAAAAAGCACCTGCCAGCGCCAAGACCGACCCAGAGCATGTGTTAGAAGCAGACGATGACGATTCGGGCATTATGCACAGTGGTGATTACACCGTTGGCGACCGCATTGACGGGCGTTATGAGGTATCTGAAGTCAAGCGCGGTGGCATGGGTGTGGTATATTTGTGTTATGATCACGAAAATCGTGAGCCAGTCGCCATCAAGACATTTCAGAGCAAATATTTAGAAAATGAACGCGCCCTGGCACGGTTTAATCATGAGGCGACCATCTGGGTGCGCCTCGAAAAACACCGTCATATCGTCCAAGCCCGCTTGGTGCAAGATATTCACAAACGTCCGCATATCATCCTCGAATATGTCAGTGGCACAGAAGAATTAGGATCAGATTTACGCAGTTGGATTGAACATCGCAAACTCGACTTGCCGACTACGGTGGAATATGCGTTGCATATCGCTTTGGGGATGCAACACGCCACATCGAAAGTGCCAGGGTTGGTACACCGCGACCTCAAACCCGCCAATATCTTGGTGACGCACGATCACATCGCCAAAGTGACCGATTTCGGCTTAGTCCATTCGGTCGATTTAGCCGATATTTCGGCGCTGGATGATAAAACCTCGACCGATGACCATCTTTTACCCACCGACCGCCTGACCAAAGTGGGGGCGATTGTCGGGACAGCCCCGTATATGTCGCCCGAACAATGCCAATCAAAAGATGTGGATATGCGGAGCGATATTTATTCATTTGGATGTGTGTTATTCGAGATGCTCACTGGACGGCGGGTGTTCGTCGCCAGAAAATTCAACAATTGGGTCCAAGCGCATCTGAACGAAAAGCCACAATTCACCGTCAAAGATAAACGCAATATCCCCGATGAATTACAAACATTCGTCATGAAATGCCTAGAGAAAAATCCGACCTACCGCCCACAACATTGGGGAGAGATTGTGGCATTCATGACCGAGTTATATACCACTATCACAGGCAATACTCCTCAAGTCGAGGTGACGGGACCCGCCCTCGAAGCGCGTGAATTGATGGATAAGGGCTACTCGCTGACGGCGCTCAAACGATATGATGAAGCGATTGTGGCATATGACCAAGCCCTCGCCCTCCGCCCCGATTATGCGTGGGCATGGGCGCGCAAGGGGCGCACCTATCGGCTATTAGAAAAGTATCCCGAAGCGCTCACTTGCTATGACCGCGCTATCGAATTATTGCCCGGTTATGCCTTTGCATGGAATGGCAAGGGCATCGTTTTGGAGCGCATGGGACGACTAGATGAGGCGCTTTATTGTTACGATATTGCCACCCAATATAACCCCAATGATGTGTGGTATTGGTTTAACCGTGCCAATGTGTTGTATGACCTCGAACGGCACAAAGAAGCCATACCGCTATTAGAACGCGCCTTGCAGATCGACCCCAAACATCCCAATAGCTGGGCGAAGTTGGGGCAAATCCATCGGATCATGAAAAATTATCCTGAAGCCGCCAAAGCCTATGAACAAGCCATTCACCTCGACCCCGCTTATGCGTGGGCATATAACGGCTTGGGCTTGGTCTATAAGGCGATGAATCGCTTGCAAGATGCGGTGACGATGTTTCGGCGTGCCACACGGTATATGCCCAACGAGGTGTGGCATTGGTATAACCTGACCGATACATTGGTCGAGTTGAATAATTATGAAGAAGCCCTGCAACCCGCTCAAGAAGCCACGCGCACCGACCCCACCCATGCCTTTAGTTGGGCAAAATTGGGACAGGTGCTTCGGCATCTCCGCAAATTGCCAGAGGCATTGTTGGCATATGACCGCGCCTTAGCACTAGACGATACATCGGCATGGTCAATAAACGGCAAAGGCATCGTGCTAGAACAAATGGAGCGCTTCGCCGAAGCACTCGCTTGTTATACCCGTGCGGCGGAACTCAAACCCAATGATGTGTGGCATTGGTATAATCAGGGCAATGTGTTGGCATTGATGGGACGGTATGATGAGGCGATTGAATCGCTCCAACGTGGGTTGAATATCAATCCACACCATGCCCGCAGTTGGGCGCGCTTGGGCAACACGTTTCGCTGTCTAAAGCGGTGGAACGAGGCATTAGAGGCGTGCAAACGGGCGACGCAAATCGCCCCTGCTTATGCGTGGGCATGGAATGAGCAAGGAATCACCCTCGAAATGATGGGACGGTATGATGAGGCTATCACTTGTTTTCAGACTGCCAGCCAATATGCGCCAAACGAGCCGTTCTATTTGGTCAAACAAACCGATGTGTTGTTGGCACTCAATCGCAATGCCGAAGCGGCTCAATTACTCGCCGAAGCCTTAAAAATAGATGAACGCAACGCCCAACTCCACGCTCAATATGCCCAAACATTACGCCGTTTGGGCAATCTCGAAGAGGCACTCTATCATTATGGGACAGCCTTAGAATTTGAACCCGACCTCGACTGGGCGTGGAGTGGGCAAGGATTGGCACTCAGCCAAATGGGTCGGCATGAAGAGGCGTATTATAGCTTTTGTCGGGCGGTAGAGATTAATGGCGAAGATGTGTGGCATTGGTATCATTTAGCAGATGAAGAACACACCCTGAACAAACATACACAGGCGTTACAATCGTTAGATAATGCGCTGACGCTGAATAATCGGCATGTAGAAAGTTGGGCAAAGCGCGGGCAAATTTTACGGCGATTGGGCAGACATAACGAATCGCTCACGGCGTTCGATGTTGCCGTGCGCCTCAACCCCAGTTATGCGTGGGCATGGAGCGGGCGTGGGCTGACACTCAAAGAGATGGGACGCAAAGAAGAAGCGCTCGCCAGTTATGAACGCGCCGAAATAGAAGACCCACGCACAGTGTGGTATTATATCAACCAAGTCGATATTTTATTGGATCAAGATCGCCGTCAAGATGCGCTTGCGGTGATCGACCGCGCCATCCAAAATACCACGCCCAACGCCAGCCTATGGGCGAGGCGTGGACAGGTGTTACGACGCTTAAAACGTCATGAAGAGGCGTTGGAGGCGTATCAGAAAGCCCTCGCACTAGAAACCAATTATGCGTGGGCATGGAACGGCAAAGGCTTGTGCTATGCGGCGCTCAAACAATGGGATGATGCCCGTATATGCTACGAAAAAGCCATTGAACACGAGAAAAATGATGTTTGGTATTGGCATAATTTGGGCGAGGCACATTATTATCTGGAAAACTACCCACAAGCCTTGCAAGCCCTTGAACATGCCCTCACAATCGACCCTAATCACCAACCGAGTTTGCAAAAATTGGCATGGGTCAGAGAGAAGCTCAAATAATGTTCAGACGTAATAAACCCGAAATTTCGATTACTTTCATGAGTGGTCCATATGATGGCAAAAAAATCCCGTTTTTTCAGCCTGATATTGGTGATGAGCGGGTGATCATCATTGGGCGACGCGATAATTGTGATATTCACCTGCCCTATGATAGCCAAGTCTCGCGGGTACATGCCCGTTTAGGATGTGCCAGCGTGCCAACCACCAGCACCGACTCAACGACATCCCCTTATTATCTCACCTTTTGGCTGGAAGATAGTGGTAGTCGCAATGGGACATTCATCGAAAAAGAAATAGACCCCATCATTGGCAGGGTGAGCCTGAGACCTGGCACGATGTTTCGGATTGGGCGAACATGGTTGCGCTTAGATATACCCTTGTCGTATGATTAAATAGCACAGGATTATCATAAAGGTGCGATTAATCTATTTTTGTTGAGGGTCATATTATGAACACATCCGATGAAAAACCCGATGGACGCATTCATCATTATTTAGATGAACAAGGGCGCGTGGTGCGCTTTCCGGTTAGCAAAAAAAATCGGAAAGACCAGACCATCATCCTCGAATATCTGGCAGAAAAATTTGAGATCGGCAAAGTATATACCGAGCGCGATGTCAATGAATTGCTCAAGCAATGGCATACATTCGGTGATTGGGCATTATTGCGTCGTGAATTATTTGAACGGGGCTATATCAATCGTAAAGCAGATTGTTCTGAATATTGGCGAACATCGAACACGAAGTTATATTAGCCAAGCCCATCGTCACATGATTAAGATAATCGTTTTAAGGATACCCCATCATGACCGAAAAAATATTTACTTATAAAGATACCCCCGATACCGTCCCCGCCCAAGCCTTCACCCTCAAAACCACCGATAACCTGATGCTCCATGCCCAAAAATGGCTACCCACTAGCGACCCCAAAGCGGTGATTTTAATTGTGCATGGCATCGCCGAACACATCGGACGATACGACCATGTGGCGCACGTTTTGGTCGAGGCGGGGTTTGCTGTGTATGGCTATGACCACCGCACACATGGCAAAAGCGATGGACAACCACGCAGTTATATCCACCCGTTCACCAAAGCCGTAGACGATTTGGGGCTGGTGGTGAACCATGTGCGCCAAGAAAATCCGACTAAAAAATTATTCATCTATGGGCATAGCATGGGGTCGCTGATCAGCAATTTATACGTCCTCAAATATCAAGATGGGGTGGCGGGATGGATTTCGAGCGGGTCGCCATTGACCAGTGATAGCAATACACCCGCCCTGGTGGTGCAAATATTGACCTTATTAAGCAAAATCGCCCCCCAATTGCAGATGGTCAACATCCCACCATCAGACCTCACACATGACCAAAACATCGTCCAAGCCTATATCCATGATCCATTGGTCAATGCCAAACCGACCCGACTGGGCATGGCAAGCGCCATCGTCAGCCAAAGCAAGGTGGTTATCTCTCAACTCGGCACATTGCGCTTGCCGATCTTATTGCTACACGGCAGTGATGATAAAATCTGCCCAATGAGCGCCAGCCAACTCATCTACGAAAAAGCCAGTAGCACCGATAAAACACTAAAAATTTATGAGGGGTTATATCACGAAATTCATAACGAGACCCTATATGGACGCATCCTGTCTGATATAATCGAATGGGTATATGGACGATGCTAAATTAGGATAATCATCGTAATATGACGGCGACATCGCGCACAACCAGCACCACCATTCGCACCTTGCCCCGTTGGATGTGGCGCGTGAGTGTGATTTATCTATGCGTGATTTTCATCTCGTACATTTTCGCATTTCCTGTGCGTTATATGCAATTGCTGAATAATCCAGCACTCACACCGCTTGTCGCCACCATCCAATTACTGACCGATTACTTGCTCATCATCACCACATCCGGATTAGGCTTCTTTTTGGTGATGCGTCGTCATAGCGAATTTATCGCTGTATTGATGGGCATAACCCTGATAGTAACATTGCCAAACATCGCAGGAATATCCAATCTGCCAGTGACATTACATCCCTTATTTCATATTCCATCGGCATTAGGAATTATTGGCGCGGCACCATTGGCATTTTTACTCATCATCAGTATGCCCGATGGGTATCCTAGACCGCGCAAATTGTTGTGGATTGTTGCCTTCATGCTCATATCCGATAGCATCCGCTATGTGCTGTTATTCATGTTTCCGCCACCGAATGTGTTGAGCATCCGCCCCATCGCCATCATCCCCAACATGATCTTCATCAGCATTGCGACATATGCTATGTATCAACGGTATCGGCATCATGCCAGCCCCACCCAACGGCAACAATTCAAATGGGTATTTTTGGGCATCTTCATCGCGGTGGTAGTGAACATCTTGAATCAGGTCTTTCGGGTGATAAGCGTATTGTTGGCGGGGAATGTCGCACCAATCACCCAAGTCATCGTCAGCTTTAGCACCACATTAGGCGGTATCATTTTATGTGTGTCATTGATAATGGCTATCTCTCGGTATGGCTTGTGGGATGTCGACCTGACGATCAATCGGTCAATGGTGGCGGGCTTGGTGACGATAAGTCTGGTTATCTTATTTGCGGGGATATTTTGGGCATCACAAAGCATTTTACGGGCAATTCTGGGCGAAAATCGGGGCGAAATCGCTATCGCCATATCGGCATTGGCGATAGGAACTACGTTTAATCCAATTCGGCATCGTGTACGCACGTTTGTCGACCGCCGTTTGTATGGCTTCCGCTTCGATTTGAATCAATTAGCCGGTCATCAGACCAAAGCAAATATCGCCCAATCGGGGGCATTTACGGGTCAAGTGATCAATGGATACACCCTGTTGAATGTCATCGGACGGGGGAACATGGGCGAGGTGTATCGGGGGGTGAAAAATGGTCAATATGTCGCCATCAAAGTGATGCAAACCAGCCATCACAGTCATAAAAGCATTAAAGAACGATTTGAGCGCGAGAGCAAAATTGCGCTCAACCATCCGAATATCATCAAAACCTTCGGTGGTGGCGAAGAAAATGGGCTGGTCTATGTGGTAATGGAATATGTGGAGGGGCGCACACTCAAAGAATTGCTCATCGAGCGCGAGCATTTTAGCATAGACGAAATCAAGCATCATTTTGTGGCTCTTGCCAATGCAATCGATTACGCCCATGCACAAGGCGTTATCCACCGCGATATTAAGCCATCGAATATCTTCATCCGTGCAGGCGGGACGAATCGGGTGGCACAAATTATGCTCATGGATTTTGGAATCGCCAAAAATTTGGGCGAGACCGTCACACTCACAGGCAGTGATGCTGTTGGCACGATTGATTATATGGCACCCGAACAAATTATAGATTCGACCACGGTAGACCATCGTGCCGATATTTATGCGTTGGGTGTGGTGTTATACGAGACGTTATCTGGCGTATTGCCCTTTCAGGGGAGCTTGGCACAGGTGTTATTTGCCCATGTGAACCAGCCTGCCCCAAATATTCGACAGATCCGCCCCGATATTCCCGTGCAAATTGCCGATGCCATTCAACGCGCCATGCAAAAAGACCCCAACGATCGGTTTCGGAGCGCGGGCGAATTTGTACAGGCGCTCAATAATTTGTTATAATAATTTCTGATTTACATGTATCGTATTTTAAGGTTGATTGTATTTATTGTATTTCGTAATGGGTCGTTATCAGTCAACCTAAATCATTAGGTGTGACATGTCATTATCTAAAAGCACGACATCCGTCCGCTTTTTCCCCAGATGGTTATGGCGAATCAGCATATTGTATATGATGATAACCTTCATCACCTATGGCGTGGCATTTCCGATTCGTTATAGCCAATTGGTCAACAGCAGTGGGACGACAATAGCCACCATCCAAATAATAGTCGAGTATTTTTTGGTAATTGTGTTGACCATATTAGGATTGATGCTGGTCGTCCGTCGTCCAAACGAAGCGATAGCGGTGATGATTGGCATCAGTTTGCCTGTTGGCATCCCCAACTTTACGGGATTATCGCACTTAGCGACCAAATTGCACCCCATTTTTCATCTGCCGAGTGGATTCATCATTATCACAGCGACATCGTTAATCTTTGTATGTCTGATTAGCCTGCCCGATGGGTATCCACGTCCACGTTGGTTATTACGGCTTATCCCGCCATTTTTGGTATATGAGGTGGCGCGGTACATGCTATTCTTTGTGTATGCACCGCCAGAATTTGAGCGATTACGCCCCGCAGTCTTGACTATCAATGCGTTATTCATCTTGATAGCGGTTATCGCCATGATTTATCGCTACCGCTTTCATGCCACAACTGCCCAACGACAACAATTCAAGTGGTTGTTATGGGGGCTTATCATCGTTATTGGCTTGATAGGCATCATCCAAACATTGCGCTTAGTATCTGTACGCTTTGGTGGAGAGACCATCAACTTGCCTCTCATCGCCAGTATTGTTCTGACAACGAGTGGTATTATCTTGTCGATGGCGCTGGTTTTCGCCATCACCCGCTATGGCTTGTGGGATGTTGACCTGACGATTAATCGATCGGTGGTGGCAACAGGTGTGACCATCATTTTGGTCATGGTATTTATGGGGATGTTCATCCTTTCGCAAACGATCTTACAACAGGTTTTGGGCGAAAATCGCCGTGATATTGCCATTGGTGTGGCGGGGTTGGTGATGGGTGGCATCTTTAACCCAGTTCGGCATCGTGTACGCACGTTTGTCGACCGCCGTTTGTATGGCTTCCGCTTCGATTTGAATCAACTGGAACGGCATCACGAACAAGCCGATGTGAGCAACCCAGGTGCATTCACGGGCAAAACACTCGGTGGATACCAATTACTCGATGTCATCGGGCGGGGTGGCATGGGGGAAGTGTACAAGGGTTTTGCCGATAGCAAATATGTGGCTGTCAAGGTGATGCACATATCGCATGCATCAAGTTTAGAATCGCGTCGTCGGTTTCGACGCGAGGGCAAGATCGTGCTAGAACATCCGAATATCGTCAAGACATTGGCAGCGGGTGAAGAAGATGAGATGTATTACATGATTATCGAATACATCGACGGGCAGACGCTCAAAGAATTACTCACTCAAAAAGGGAATTTCACATTAGATGAGATTTATCTGTACTTGCTCGACCTCGCCCGTGCGATCGATTATGCTCACGCCAAAGGGTATATC
>PGTJ01000206.1 GCA_002794515.1 Phototrophicales bacterium | reverse complement strand
GGCTTGGCGCTGGGCGGTAGAACACCATCGGGCAGATTTATTAGCACCCGCGCTGGAATCGTTGCACCTGTTCGGCTTGATGCGCTCGTATCAGGCATGGGGCAAAAAATTGTTCGTCACAGCCCGCCAGACATTCACCCAAACGGCATATCCTGCCCTGTGGGCAAAACTGACAGTGCGCTTCCCCGATGTGGGTGAAGATATTCAAGAGATTTATCGGACATGCCTAAAAATTGCCCATGATAATGGCGACCAATGCGAGGCGGGTTATTGCTTGCGGATGTTGGGCGTCTCGTTGGCACATCATGATGAAAATATGACGGCGGGATTGCCCATTCTAGAGCAGGCATTGGCGCTATTTCAAAGTATCAATGCCGATTTTTATGCCGCCCAAGTCATGGATGATATTGCCTTCGCCTATACCATCATTGGTGATGCCAATAATCACCGCAAATATGGTGAGATGTGCCTCGCATTACGGCGCAAAATTGGCGATATTGTCCGTACGGCAGATGTCATCTTGAATTTGGCGAGTACTTATATTTTGGTGGGTGATTTTCGGGATATTATATCGGCATATCAAGAAGCCGAAAAAATTTATCGCATGACGAATAATCTGGCAGGGTTATCGCATTCGTATGGGTTACAAGCCTATACGCATCTGCAACTCGGACAGCGCGATTTGGCATTAGAAAAGGCACAATTGGCATATGATATCGCCCGCGATGTGCGCGATATCGAGGGCATTATTTATGGTGCCGATGTGCTGTGTGTTTGGCACATCATCAATGGTGATATTGCACAAGGCAAAGCCTATCATCATGAAGTGGTAGCACTTGCCTCAAAAGTATATTATCCGTTATTCCCGCCAGAATGGACTCATGCGCTCATCGCCGTCATCGACCAGCGTTACGATGAAGTCATGCCGTTCATCCGCCAGCGATTGCAAGGTGTGCGCGAGAGCAACCGCCCCAATTTGGGCATCGTTGCGATTTTATTTTATTTCATCATGCAAACCCAAAAAGGCATCACCACACACGCCGATTTAGAACGGATGAGTAGCGCCGATCAATTCATTCATAACGCCTATGGTGGCTCGTGGCTCGATCACTGGAAGATGTATCAAGATGCCCAAGCGACACTCAGAACGACTTGGGGAGAAGCCACCTACAATGCTATTTGGGCGCGTGGCGATGCCGATACAATCCTGTCGCAACTCTTAACATGGGCAGAAGCCCTGTTATAGGTCACTATGGGTCTTGATGGGTAGCTATTCAAGACCCGTCTCTAAAATGCCTTATATCCCCATTAAACATGAAGAAAACTCCACATTTTGCATTTTGTCTTGGATGAAAATGCTGTTATAATTCATCGCATGAGTTTAAACAAATAATAATGTAGTTTTTATTAAGGAGAGTGCGACCTTGGGTGTACTACTAGAGGTCAAAGACCTTGTTACTCGATTTTATACGCAAGAAGGCATTGTATATGCCGTGAATGGTGTTTCGTACACCCTCAATGAAGGTGAAACATTAGGGATAGTGGGCGAGAGTGGTAGTGGCAAAAGTGTTCATGCCCTCTCTATGCTCGGACTCATCCCCATGCCACCGGGCAAAATCGAAAATGGAGAAGTCATCTTTCAGGGACGAGATTTGCTCAAATTGAGCAAAGACGAAATGCGCCTTGTGCGTGGGGCAGAAATCGCCATGATTTTCCAAGACCCCATGACCTCGCTCAATCCCGTGCTGACCATCGGCACACAATTGACTGAAGGGTTAAAATTGCATCTGGGCATGAATCAGGCACAAGCCGAACGGCGTGCCGCCGAATTGTTGGATATGGTCGGCATTCCAGATGCCCGCAAACGGCTCAATAATTATCCCCACCAATTTTCGGGCGGGATGCGCCAACGGGTGATGATTGCCATTGGGTTGTCGTGCAATCCGAAGCTACTGATTGCCGATGAACCGACAACGGCATTGGATGTGACCATCCAAGCGCAAATTTTGGAATTAGTCAAGCGCCTGCGCGATGAACTGAAGATGGCGATGATTTGGATTACGCACGATTTGGGCGTGGTGGCGGGCATTGCCGATACCATCCAAGTGATGTATGCGGGTCAAATTATGGAACGCGGTCCGATTAAAGCGGTATTCGAGAGCCCGCGTAGCGCTTATACACTCGGCTTGCTCAATTCGCTCCCGCGTGTTGATGCCGAAGGTGGTGGTGGACGGTTGACCCAAATCGAAGGCTCGCCACCCGATATGCGGATTAAGCCTGTTGGCGACCCCTTCGCGCCACGCAACCCGCTTTATCGGACAGAACGCTGTTTCACCGAAACACCGCCATTACACCAAGTCGCCGATAGTGTCCCTGGTCATATGGTGGCGGCATGGTACGATTTGCCCGCCCTGCGTAAACAACACGAAATGGAGAAGATGAAACATGGAAATTAAGACGGCTACATCCACACAAGAGACATCGCAACAACGCGAAGTTATCTTGCGGGTGCGTGGACTCAAAAAATATTTCCCCATCACATCGGGCATCATCGTCCAACGGCAGGTTGGCGCAGTCAAAGCCGTAGACTCGGTGGATTTTGATGTATATAAAGGCGAGACGCTCGGTTTGGTGGGCGAATCGGGTTGTGGCAAAAGCACCACAGGGCGTACTGTGTTGCAATTGTATCGCCCAACGGCGGGGTCGGTACAATTTGAAGGCGAAGAACTCACCACCCTGCGCGGGGATGAACTGCGCCGTATTCGTCGACGGATGCAAATCATCTTCCAAGATCCATTCGCCTCACTCAACCCACGCATGACGGTGGGCAACATCGTCAGCGAGCCATTGGTCATCCATAATGTGATGAACAAAAAAGAACGAAAAGAATATGTCGAAGAATTATTAGTCAAAGTGGGGTTGAATCCATTTTATATTAACCGCTATCCCCATGAATTTTCGGGTGGACAGCGCCAACGCATCGGCATCGCCCGCGCATTGGCGTTAAATCCATCCTTCATCGTAGCAGATGAGCCGATCTCGGCGTTGGATGTGTCTATCCAAGCGCAAGTGGTGAACTTGCTCGAAGACCTGCAAAAAGAACTGAACCTGACTTATTTATTCATCGCCCATGACCTGAGTATGGTGCGTCATATTTGCGACCGCGTGGCAGTGATGTACTTGGGCAAAATTGTCGAATTAGGTCCGACCAATTTGGTCTATGATAACCCGCTCCATCCCTATACCCAATCGCTCCTCTCGGCTGTGCCTGTGCCAGATCCATCGGTCGAAGAGACACGTCAACGCATCATTTTGCGTGGCGATGTGCCAAGCCCAGCCAATCCGCCCAAAGGATGCAATTTCAATACCCGTTGCCCGGTGGCGATGGATTATTGCTATCATGAACCCGACCCCGAATTGGTGGAGATAGAACCCGGACACTTTGTCGCCTGCCACCGTGTGACGTGATCAGCCAATCGATATGAATGACAAAAATTCCCGTGCGAGCGGGAATTTTTTTATGCTTCAAAAATATCTTTGACCGCCAGCTTGAAATTCGGCAACAAATCGGGCGCGTCTAATACATCATCGATGCCCAACACACGCGGATGATGCCCCATATGATAAATTTCGACCTGTTTGTCATCTATATCGACCACCCAAACGATCGTCCCTACATTTTTTCGATAATCTCCCCATTGATGAATTCAAATATCGAATCGCCAGCTTGTGTTTCTGCCCATTGGTCAAATTCAGATGCGGTCATTTTTTGATGCGCTTCAAGTACCATTGCTATTCATCCTCATCGCTATGGTTAGATTATATCCCATTTTATCAGCGTATCATTACGCGGCTACCACCTGCACCTTTTTCGACCACAATATGCACAGGGAAGCTATCGCGCAATTCATCAATATGGGTGATAACCAGCACCATGGCAAAATCATCTTGTACGGCTGTGATGGCTTCGACCAATTTGGCACGTCCGTTTTCATCTTGTGTGCCGAATCCTTCATCAATGAATAATGTCTGCAATTGCGCCCCCGCACGTCGCGCCAATAATTGGCTGAGCGCCACGCGCAACGCGAAATTGATGCGGAACGACTCGCCACCCGAATACATCTCATAACTGCGTTCACCCAATTCATCGGCGATTTCGATGTCGAGTACATCTTTCGAGCCACCCGTCACTTTTTCGGCTTGTGTCTTGAGCCGTAAATTCATCCGCCCATCGGTCATGCGGGTGAGCAGGTCATTGGCACTGCGTTCCAATTCGGGGATAGCCGCCTCAATGATGGTTAATGGCACACCGTCTTTGCCGAAGGCTTTGCGGAGTTCGGTATAGACCGACTCGTCGTGTTTGGCGATATTCAGTTGCTGGGTGAGCGTCTCGCGCCGTTTGAGGGCGTTGTCCATCGCCACCAATTGTTGGCGAATGGCGTTCAGTTTTTCAAACGCATTGCGTTCGCGGGTGGTCTGGACGCGCATTTCTTCTTCACGCGCCTTGAATTCAGCAAATAAAGCCGTCAGGCGGGCGATTTCGATGTCGAGTTCATCGATTTGTGCTTGGATTTGTGCTTGTGCCTCTAATAAACGCGCCTCTTGTGCCTGACCATCTTCGATGAGTTGCGCCACTACTGGGGCAGAATCCAGCGCAATAGCCAGTTTGGTATGCAGTGCCTCGTAGGTGATATGTTGCTCTATGGCTTGGCGGGCGCTATCATGAGACGATTCGTCATACCCCAGCCCCATTTGTTCGTTATCCAATTCGAGCAGGCGCTGACGCGCTTGGTGGGCATAATCGTCATTCTGCAATTGAATTTCGAGCGCTTGTAATTGTGGGATAAGCGCCCCAAGTTGTGCATGGGCTTCATCTGCTTTTTGCTTGCGTTCTCCCAATTTGCCCAATTGGGTGGTGACTTGTGGCAGGCGCTTGAGATCTTTTTCGAGCGATTTTATCGTCTTATCATGATTTTTATTTTGTGCGTCTAGGGCAATACCTGCCTCGCGGATATTGGCATATTGTTGGCGCTTGTGTTCAATTTCAGTATTCAGTTGCCCCAACAAATCATCTAAATGGTCTTTGGTGAGCGGTTGCCCACACAATG
>PGTJ01000504.1 GCA_002794515.1 Phototrophicales bacterium | reverse complement strand
GTCTTCACCCCCCAGTGAATATTATCTCTGACAATTTCGCCAAGTGGTGTGCCAACCGTCAACAGGCGGTTCAAGATGACCTGTGCATCATTTCGGGTTAATGTCCAGCCATCCAATCGGAGATGTTGGCGATTGATGGCATATTGATGACGGGCGATAAACTCCGATGAGCCAATTTGCATAGACGGCTTGTCGTATGTGTCATCCATCGCTGTTGTATCCAAAAAGGCTTGTGGGTCGATGACATCCATATCGGTGTTGGGTGGGGCATTTTCTAAAAAGAGCAAACACGCATTGACATCTGCATTCGGAAAGACGGGGGATGTGCCAAAATCAATCAGATGGTTAATGGCGACCGATTTCAAGAATTTTCTCAACGGTCGTCCATAATTGGTGCATAACCATTTGTTGGGCAAGACATACCCCAACTGCCCCGATGATTTGAGCAGAGATAATCCCCGTTGGATGAAATACACATACAAATCGGCTGTGCCAGCAAACACTTGTGGATAAGCCGTTTGCAGATATTGCTTAAAGGCATTGCCCAGCGTTTCTTGCCTGACATAAGGCGGATTGCCGACAATCACATCGAATCCACCCGCATCGAAAATATCTCGGAAGGCGATATGCCAACTAAAATCGGCGATATCTTGCAAGGTATTGCCAATTTTGATATGACGCAACCGTGGCAACCGATCCCGTTCTGATGTTGCGCGGAGCAACAAATTGAGGCGCGTGACCTCTGTTGCCTGTTCATCTAAATCCACACCATATAAATTTTCGGTCAAGATATGATGATGCCGTGCTTTTTCATCGGGGATAAAGGGTTTGAAATACGCATCCAAAAAGTCGAACACTTCGATCAGAAAAGAGCCACTGCCACAAGCGGGGTCTAAGACACGAATGTTGAGTGGAGCAGGGTGATTTTGCAGGGCTTTGCCCACAGTATATGCCACAATATATTTCACGATGAATTGTGGTGTATAGTATATGCCCTGCGTTTTGCGCTTCAGACTTTTGAGCGTATCTTTTGCCGCTGGGTCTTGTGCCTTAAAACTGAGGTATTGTTCATATACCGACCCCAAAATATCCGCCGTGATGACCTCAAAATCATACTTCACAAAGTCGCTGGTATATAATCCTTTAATCATCTGGGCGACCGATGTTTTGAACTCGAATTCATCGATGATAGAAAAATCGAACAAATTCGAGTTATAGACATCGCGCAAATCGTTGAACAGCGCATGTAAATCTTGATTGAACTTTTTCTCATCTTTAACATGAAATGAAAGACGTGGCGTACCCTGATTGGCAATCTGGAGCAATTTAGGCGGGTATGGCTCGATTTCGCGGTCTTCCATCGACCGAATAAAGATGAGGCGATCAAACAGCAATTGTATGGCATTATCGATTTGTGCATTGCTATATG
>PGTJ01000795.1 GCA_002794515.1 Phototrophicales bacterium | reverse complement strand
GATATAGGGCGTTAATCATCATGGCGGATGATGATGCCACCGCCCAAACACACATCACCATCATACATCACCGCCCCCTGTCCGGGGGTGATGTCGCGTAGTGGTGTATCGAATTGGATATGTACCCGATTGTTATTCAGTGGGGTGACTAATCCATCGACTAATTTCGCTTTGTAGCGAATTTTCACACCTGCCCGAAATGGCTCGGTTGGTGGATTTTTGAGTGTCCAATTCACGCGATGTGCGATGAGGTTACTTTTGCCCAAATCATCCGCCACACCAACGACCAACGCGTTTCGATAGGGATTGGTAGCAATGACATACAGTGGTTCTGAATAAGTAACACCCAAACCCTTGCG
>PGTJ01000532.1 GCA_002794515.1 Phototrophicales bacterium | reverse complement strand
TTATCATCGATCGAAATTGGGAATATTGTGGGAAAAAGCCCGGTGGCGGTGCGTGTCGAAATTCATCGCATCATCCAAAGCCTCAAAAATCGTTACTTACGCATCATCGGGGAGTTATAAGATGGACGATAAACAATTCATCCTACTCGAACAATACATACTGGCATTACAAGCCGATTCATCTGTGCCAATCCCCACCGATTTAGACCCCAAACTGGCAAAAATGGCGCAACACCTTGTGGCGTATTCGCAAATTACAACCGATGCAACCACCAAAAAGCGCATCTGGGGGGCGGTTTTATCTGAATTTGAGTCATCTATACAAACCGAGGAGATAAACAATATGGTTAATGTTCAATCCAATCATCGGAACAACTCATCCACACGGTTGATGTGGGTCGCTGTTTTGGCGATAATCGTGTTATTGGGGAGCGCGATTGCCACTATCGGCAATAATCGCCCTACCCCGCCACAACTGGGCGCAGGTGTCAATTTATCACAAGGCGAAGCGACACCTAGCATCGCACCAACGCTCATCATGCCAACGCCCATCACGCAAGCCCTCATTACGCCAACGCTCATCACACCCATTATCGACACACCACTAGAAGGATACATCCCCGTTGTGACCTTTTATGTCCCTGTCATATGGGGGACAATCATCCGCGAGGATATGTTGACGGTGGTGTATTGGAAAGCCGATCGAGTGCCATCGGGTTCATTTATGCGAATGGAAGATGTGGTCGGAAAAATTGCGATTGCCGATATTTCGCGCTTCATGCCAGTATTGGATGTGATGGTGGTCGATGAAATCATCGGCATGACACAAGTACCAAATATAACACCCATGACTATGATGCTCACCGCTACGCCAATTTCACCCACACCAACACCGACCACATCGCCCCCACAACCACCGCGTCCTCGCCCATAATATCCCCAAGCATCAAAAAGGCAGGGCGATGATGCCCTGCATTCTGTCAATAGCAAATGCTAGTTATTGCCTGTCGAATTATTGTCTACATTTGGCTAATATGATGTTATGGATAATCAAAATCTCAAAATATTCGGGAAAATTATCGCATTCCTTCGCAAAAATCGGGGTTGGTCACAAGAAGATTTAGCTTCTCGTGCGAATTTACATCGCACCTATATTGGTTCTATTGAGCGAGGTGAACAAAACATTAGTCTCAAAAACATTATTCGTCTTACAGAAGCATTTGACATATCACTTGCAGATTTATTCAGCTATTGGGACTATATC
>PGTJ01000607.1 GCA_002794515.1 Phototrophicales bacterium | reverse complement strand
GATATATTCAAAGGTGAAGCCCGCATCTTGGGCGACGAACACATCACCCACATACCCCAACGCAATTACTCCATCCCCTTCTGTAAGCAATGACACGACATTGGCACTTGCGCCAACAAATGCCAATACAGACGGCTTGAGTTCCATCAATTTGCGTTCTGCTTCTGCTAATTCGTCAAAATTGGTGCTATTGGCATCGTATCCTAACATCTTCAGCGTCATGCCAATGGTTGTGTGAATGCCATTCCACATCACCAATTTGCCAATAAATTCCGCATCCCATAAATCTGCCCATCTGGTGATTGGACGGCTCACCTTTTGTGGATTCACCACGATGCCCAGCGTCCCCCAATTATATGGCACTGAAAATTGATTCTGTGGGTCATAGATTAGGTCACGGAAATTGGGTGATATGTTGCGAAAATTGGTGATGACCGAATAATCGAGTCGTGCCAAAAGAGCCTCTTTGATAGCCACCGCCACATATTCGTTATTTAACACAATCACATCGTAGATGCCCCCGTTACGCAAATTGGCGATTGCTTCATCTTGCGAGTCATAAGTGACTAATTCGACAACCACGCCTGTTTCTGTGGTGAATTGGTCGAGTACCTCTTGTGGCACGTCATCAGCCCATATATGAAAGCGAATCGATTGCGCCAGTGGTGGTGTGGTGGGGGGTGTCGATTCGGGTGAGTTGGGGGTGCAGGCGACAAGCATCAATAGGCTCATCATCAGCAACCATAATGCCGAACGATTGACATATGTCATCATATAGTTTTACTTTCATCAATAACCAACAATAACTAACAATAATAGCGTTTCATATAAAAAGTGTGAGACAATAGCTAAATTG
>PGTJ01000418.1 GCA_002794515.1 Phototrophicales bacterium | reverse complement strand
GTGTTGAAATTCTGACTATGTGGGTTATAATTAAAAAAACATTGATTCTTTATTAAATAAAAAGGCTCTTTTCTATGAGTAGTTATATCACTCCTGATGAATTACAAGCATCTCAAGATAACGCTCAGAGTATTCCATCTAATCTGGATTTTGCCAGTGAGGTGAAATCTGACCGCCTGAGCCTGTTGGCGCTTATCACCGGATATGGCGCGGTTGGTCTGGTTTTGGTGATGTTCACCATTGCCGCCACCGCCAATATCAGCCTATTCATCTGGATATATGCGCCTATTGCGCTGGCTGTGACCAGTTTTGCCACGCGCTATTTGCTCAAACGCAATCTATATAATTTTGCCAGTGTGTTTTATATCATTGGTTTGATTGTCACCATCACCATCGCTATGTTTTCCAAAGATACTCAAGCCTTACAAATTTTGCCATATATTTTTGTGATGGTGATTTTTGTCGGCGGTTTGCTCATTCGCCCACAAATCACCTTGATATTGGCGGTGGTGTGTTCTGTGCTGACGGTGGTTGTGCCTGCGCTTAGCTTGGGTGGATGGGGATTTTTTGGGGCGCATCACTTTTTTGCAATTGTCTTGATTTTCATCAGCGCCTTGCTCTCCATTCAAGCCACTGGCGAGTTATATAGCGTCACCGAATGGGCGCTGTTGAATTATCGCAAGCAGACCCAAACCAACATTGCCTTATTTGAAAACCGCGAAAAATTGCAACGAAGCCTCAAACGGAGTGAGGTGTTGGCAGAGGAACTTAAAGAATCGAATCAAGAACTTGAAGAAGCGCGTGCCGCCGCCGAAGCCGCCAAAAATTTTCGGGGGCAATTTTTGGCGAATATGAGCCACGAGTTACGCACCCCACTGAATGCTATCATCGGCTTTAGCGAGACCATGCTCAAATTCCCGATTATGTATGATAACGAAGAATTGCCCGAAGCCTATAAAGCCGATTTGAATCAGATTTTCAATAGCGGTCGTCAATTGCTCCATTTGATTAATGACATCCTCGACCTTGCACGAGTCGACGCTGGTAAGCTCGAAATTTATATGCAACGGGTTCAACTCAAACCCGTTATTGATGCTGTCATGGGGACGGCACGCGGGTTATTGGGCGATAAGCAAGTCGAACTCAAAGCCAACCTGCCCGATCCATTACCAGAAGTATGGGCAGATGAGTCGCGTGTGCGCCAAGTTTTGCTCAATCTGTATAGTAATGCCGTCAAATTTACCAATGAAGGGAATATCACGCTCACCGTTAAAGAAGTCCCAGAAGGAGTTTTATTCAGCGTGAGTGATACCGGTGTTGGTATTCCTGCCGATCAGTTTGATGTGATATTCGAGGAATTTCGGCAAGTACGTGGTCAGACGCGCCCCAAACAAGCCGGGTCTGGTTTGGGGTTGCCCATTTCGCGGCGTTTGCTCGAATTGATGAATGGGCGCATCTGGATGGAAAGCGAGGTTGGCAAAGGCTCTACTTTCCACTTCATATTGCAACCCTATCAGAAATCAAAATTCGAGACGATGGAAACATCCAACCTCATGGATGATGCCTCATCTTCACCTATTCAATCGCCACAGGAGGCTTAATCAATGCGTATTTTATACGTTGAAGATAATCCTGCCAACGTCTCTTTGGTCAAACGGGTGGCACGGGAACACGAGCTCGTCAATTATGTGGATGGTGAAGAAGCCCTCCGCAACTTTGAAAAAGATAACCCCGATTTAGTCCTGATGGATATTCAACTCACAGGACGCTTAAGCGGGTTGGATGTGGTGCGCGAACTGCGCCAAAAAGGATATACGGTGCCGATTATCGCCGTCACTGCATATGCCATGATTGGTGATAGAGAACGCTGTTTGGCGGCGGGGTGTGATGATTATATGGCGAAACCGTTACCAATTCCCGATTTATTGCGCTTATTCGAGAAACGTAAACAAGAAATAGAGGCTTTGGCATCTGTGCCGACCACAGCTACACCTGTCGTGCCGACCTCACCGACACCCGAAGTGAAGGCAGAAACACCCGTCGTGCCGACCTCACCGACACCCGAAGTGAAGGCAGAAACACCTGTCGTGCCGACCTCACCGACACCCGAAGTGAAGGCAGAAACACCCGTCGTGCCGACC
>PGTJ01000375.1 GCA_002794515.1 Phototrophicales bacterium | reverse complement strand
GCCACATCCACCACTTCTAGTCGCCCAGATTGAATACGTGTTAAGTCGAGCAAATCATTGATAAGCGCCAATAACCGCGCCCCGTTTTCTTTTAGTCGCCCAAGTTTGTGCATTTGTTTCTCATTGAGCGGTCCGTTCATGCCTGCCAATAACATATCACTAAAACCGATGATGGCATTCAAGGGTGTCCGTAATTCATGCGACACATTTGCCAAAAATTCACCTTTCACACGGGCAGATTCTTTGGCTTTGGCTGTGGCAATGCGGAGCGCATCGGCTTGTTCGAGCAAATCTTTCTCACGCTTTTGGATGGCATCACTCATTTCGTTAAATGTCACAGCAAATTGACCAATTTCATCTTTACGCTTTAAGTCTGAGCGTTGAGAGAAATCGCCATTACGGATAGCCTGTGCCACACGCGATAATTTTGTGATGGGATTCACCACCTGATTCACCGCAAAGATAATGATACCAATCGAAACAGCAAGTGTGACTAAGGTGACGACAATCGCCACTTGCGCCAAATCGAATGCCAGGGTTGTTGCATTGGTATAACTCGTTTCGGCAACGACTGTCAGTTCAATATTGGGTAACGGTATTTTTTGCGATGCCAAAATAACATCCCCACCTGTTAATCCTGTATGCCGACCATTGGTTGTTGGCACTTCAAAGACGGTTTCACGTAAAATGAAGGCGGGGTTTTGGTGGGCGATAATCACCCCTTTATCATCAATAACAAAAACATCGTCCTCGCTGGTTAGGTTTAATCCGAGCAAAATTTCTTCTGTAACGGTTTGGAAGCGTAATTCAGCAACCAACACATGCCCAATCTGCCCACTAAACAGGTCAATGATAGGAACTGCTATGGTAATCAGGCGGTCACGGGCGGATTCGTTAAAATAAACGGGACTAAAGGTAATTTCCCCCGATTGAAGGGCTTGTTGAAAAATGGCATCATCTGCCCGACTGGGTAGGTTCTCTGTCGAGACCAAACGCCCGCGTGTGAGGTGAATTGTCTCTTGACCATCTGCTCCGACCATGACCAATTCATAATAGGCGGGCATTTCGCGCAACAGTGTCAATAACACATCTCGTTGAACATTTGGCTCTAGCAAGGTGATGCCATAAACATTCGCCAAAACGTTCAATTCGTTTTCGCGTTCACTAAAAAAACTGCTCAAACTCAACGACACTTGGCGAGCCAATTGCTCTTGCGAAGCAACCGCCAAATCTTGTAACTGGGTAAATCCTCGTTGTGTGATAATCGTACCCGCGACAAGCAGGGGCAAAATCGTCAATATCACAAATAGCAAAATGAGGCGTATGCGTAAACTACTGAACATGCTTCAATCTCCCAAATAGACCACTAGCTATCTGTGTTATTGTTCGGATTAAATGTGGGCAGATTATCGAAATCACCAGGACGCATGATGCGATTGGCTTGTCGTAAAACACCGAGCGGAATTTCTAAATTGATAGTCTGTGCCATCTCTAAATTAATCGTCAGATAATTTTCTGCGATTTCCACGGGTAAATCTGCCGGGCTTGCGCCACGCAAAATTCGGGCGACAATCCGTGCCGACTGACGGTCGGTGGATTCGATATTGGGACCATATCCCATCAAATACATTGGTGATGGGTCATCTATCACACCAGCGATGCCGATGCCATTGGCGATGGCTGTTGTTTGCATTTCGGCAAAAAATGCGAAATCGAATGGCACAAATGGTGTCAAGAAGATCCAGTCCACCCCTTCGGGCATGTTCTTCATGGCATCTATAGCCGTTGCGGCATCGGGTGTTGGCACAGGGATGAGTTGCACATCCAATTGGGTTGCAACCACTTGCACTTGTCCTAAAACGGTCTCTGCCTCTAATGTCATGGGGCTATAAAGGTAATATACCTTATCTGTCGATGGTTTAATCTCTTTTAAGATCTGCAAGCGACGTTCATGAGGTCTGTTGGTGACAATGCCCGTTATCGTGCCACCTGGGGTGATCAGGTCGGCGACTGCACCAGTGGCTACAGGATCGTCTGAACGCGCAAACACAATCGGGGTATCGCCAACTGTTGCTTTCAGGAAAACCGCATCGGTATCGGTATTGGTGACAAAGACATCGACATCAGATTCGATCATGATTTGAAGTTGCCGATTATACTCATTCATAAAATCTTCTGGCATGGCATTTTCACCCAGATCAACGAATGAAAATGTCATATAACGAATATTCTCGCCTTCAATATAACCCAGTTGGGTCATCTCATCTTTGAAATATTGCGGGTCTATAAAGAACGATGTGAGCGCAACAACATATTGCGGTGTGTTTTCTTGTGCGTGGGTATATCCAAAACCCAACATCATCATGAAAGCGCTTACAATGACAATAGCGTATTTATATTTCATCTGAAATTTATCCTTATTAACTGCGATAATTAGCTTTTACAGATTTAAAAAGCCTAGCTTCATTATACAAT
>PGTJ01000288.1 GCA_002794515.1 Phototrophicales bacterium | reverse complement strand
CCATCTTTGCCGATAATTTCGACAGGGTGATTATTCCGATGAATCTCGACCTCTTCGGCATCGGGGTTAATCACCCAAACCGTCACACCTTCGAGGAGATAATTGCTAATTTTGACGCGCAAGCGTTTTTGTTCCATCATATTACTCGGATTAGATATGATTTCTACCGCTAAATCGGGCGGATTAGATAAAAATCCTTCAGAGGACAGTTCGGGTTGTCTTGCGTATGAAATATATGCAACATCAGGTATGTAACGCTCGCCTGCAATCTTGTAACCACCTGCTTCTCCTGTTACACGACCCAATTTATGTTTCAAGACGAAAACGCCGATTAAAATGAGCAATTTTGCCGCCAGCCATGATGCTTTGTGATTCGAACTCACCGCAACCGCCTCTCCTGTGATATATTCATAATTTTCTGCTTGCCCGTTAACCCACTCATCAAATATTTGAACGGGCATCGCTAATTTTGTATTCAGTATCATAATATTCACCTCATTACACCACCATTTCTTTACAGTATATCACCCTTTTCGACCTGCGATTCCCAGAATGTTCGCAGTGCCTCGAAGGGCGCGGCGGGGCGTAGATCGCCTTTTCTGCCCGTATTCCACAACAAGATGAGTTCTCGCCTTGCCCGTGTGATGCCGACATACAATAGGCGCAACCGCTCGGCGGCATAATTCACCCGTCCGTTTTTTGTGCCGATACCTTCTTCATAAGCCATGCCTTCTTTCAGACAACGCAGTTGATACAACGCTTCTTCGCCCAAATTGAGTTTATCGCGCACATACCACGATTCGCCCATGTAACTATCTTCGGGAAATGCCGATGGAAAATCGTATGTGTTCAGCGAGGTCAGATACACCCTATCCCATTCCAAACCCTTCGCCTTGTGCATGGTCGCCACCGTGACCACACCCTGATATTGATCGGCTTCGTATTCTTCATCATCATTTGGCAAATTGACGATGTTGCGTTTATTTTGGGCGATGGCGCGTAACTCAGTCACGAATTCGTCGATGCGCCAATGTGGATTAAGCATCTCTTGTCGCTTGAGGTGCAACGCCAATGTATGGGCGATGGCTAAATCGGCAGATGTGCTGAATAGTTCACCAGCAATCGTCACCACCAATTGGTCAATGGGTAACACAACAGCTTCTTGCCAGCGCGTCATGACGGCTTTGAACTGTACCAATAAATCGTATGCCACATCTACTTGGGCGAATAACGCCTGTGCAGAGTCGCTTTGCAACCAATCTTCGCCCATCGGATACAAGTAATCTTCCAATTGTTTGCATTCATTCAACGTTTTGATGATGATCTCGTTGCGCGCATTGGCTTCTTCATCATCGCGATCGTCGCGTCGCCATACACGGAATGCCGCGCCGAGTGCCTTGCCCGCATTAGGGTGGGCGATGGCATCGAGTATATAAGATAACGCGCCCGCCGTTTCGCGGGTGGTGGTGGTATTACGGAGCAATTCCACCACAGGCAACCCCGCCTTCTTGAGCGCAGAGACAAACTTGCCCCCGCGATCATTGCGTGGCACAAGCACCGCCACCGTCTTATCCATATTTTGGGGCAACCACCGCTTGAGTGATGTCACTACCGCATCCACTTCTTCATCGCGCTGATCATCTACGCGCAATGGCTCATCATATATATAAACCGATTTTGCCGTGCTAGGCGGATTTGGTTGAGGGTCATCGGGCGCGGTGGGTTGGATATATGGTAATTTGAGCGGTTCTTTTTTCCGTACTACCTCCACAGGATGTCGTTCCTGCGACCAGCGTATTAACTCATTCGCCAGTTGGATAATCGCTTCTGCCGACCGTCCCGATTGGGGCAATTCGTGTTTTATCACCCCTTTCATGTGGATAAAATTCACCAGATGGTCGGGGTTGGCAGTGGTGAATGTCTCATAAATCGCCTGATTGGGGTCTCCAACGCGCACCCAATTGCCTTTTTTGCCGACTAATTTTTCTAAAATCGCTTGTTGCAATTCGCTACTATCTTGTGCTTCATCTTCTAAAATATACGGGAACTTTTTTTGGAGCAGGTCTAAATAAGTCGGATGCCCCTCCAACAATATGAGGGCATAGCTGATTAAATCTTGAAAATCCAACGCCCCCCGATACGCTAAACTACGCTGATAATTCACATATACCGCATGACACATCTCCGCCAACGGCAACCGTTGGGGGAAGGTATCCAGTTTTCGGCGTAAATCTTCGGGCGATATGCGCCAATCTTTGGCTTGTTTGATGAAATTGGTGGCGATTCCAACGGCATCTCGTTGCCATTCGTTGACCAGCAGATTCGCCACCCGATTGTCAGGTAAATCGGGCAGGAAATATTCGCTACCGCCTTGTGGATGCCCTTTGCACCATGCCTCGACCGCATCGGTGATGATGGTTTGTGAATCGCCGTCATCGATGATGGTGAAGCTATCGGATAAACCGACCAGATGCGCTTTTTCGCGCACGATGTCGTTGGCGAGACCGTGCAAGGTGCGGACGCGATACCCAAATCCTGCTAGCGCCCCACTTTGTTGGATGAGCGCATCAATCTGCGCTTTGAAATGAGTCACCGCCGAGTTGACCAGTGTGACGATCAGCACCTCTTGATCATCCGCCAATTTGTTGCTCTGGATGAGTTTGGCGGCGAGTTGGGCGAGGGTGCGTGTTTTGCCGCTGCCAGGGACGGCAGAAATGCCCATACGCCCTTTGGTATATTTCAGAATTTCGGCTTGATGTGGGCGGGGTTTGAATACTTGGGTCATGGTGTTATCTCATATGCTGGTGAATATCGAAAAAGGGGGGATTCCCCCTATATCATATCGTCACGCTTTGAAGAAAGCATCGAATAGCGGTTGGCGTTTTTGTTTATTAAAATTGATCAACCCATATCCATCATCCATGCCATCGCCATATGCGTACCAAACAGCACAGGCGACTTTGCCCGCCAATTTATTTTTGATTTCATTATAAAATGCCGTCACATATTGACCCACACTCGGCGCTATGCTGTCATCACCTTGCTTGCCCAATACACCCCACTCGGTAATCCAGATCGGTTTGGTGGGCAAGGCTTGGCGTAGATGATTCACTGCCGTCACCAAATCACCATGTATGGTGAACGGGTTGCCCACCGGTCCGTTGCCATAGGCATGAAAGCCAATGCCATCGGGACGGATGTTGCTGGGCATATTGCGGAAGGCGGTATTGATATAATTCAGCCCATTGCCCGCCCCTGTGACCAATCCCCCCGTGATGATGAGTGTTTTGGTGTCGATGGCGCGAATCGCCTTGATGCTCTCAGATAACAGATAGCCATAAATTTCGGGTTTGATGGGGATGGCAGAACGGATATGTTCGGGCAAGGTGTCTTGTTCATTCCAAATTTGATATG
>PGTJ01000135.1 GCA_002794515.1 Phototrophicales bacterium | reverse complement strand
TTGCCGTACTGCGCTAAGGTCATGGAAGCCCGCGAGTTGGCGATAATCAAGCGCCCGCCATGCCGTAGAATGGGCAATACCATTCGTAAAAATCGGTCATTGAGGATGTATTCCATTGCGATGACCGCATCAAACTGATTTTGGGCGAATTGCCACGCGCTCACATCACCCGAAACAGGGATGATGCACACATCGGGTCGAAGTTGCGACAACAAATCACCCGTCATGCCATTGACATCTAACACTTGAGGTGATGATGCCGATGGTGGCAGGTGCTTGATGATGGTTTCGATGAGGTGTTGATTAACCGTTGTCATCTGCTTTCATGGCTTCGGTCAATAATTGGCGAAATTCTTGCCACTCCTCTTTGAAAAAATGGAGGGTAATCGCGCCCAATTCGACATGATATGCCAATTCCCCATCGGGTTCTTCAGAAATCCACACCGTGTAATTTTCTGTCTCGGCAAGGGTATCTACAGGGATGTCATCGGACATGGTTCATTCCTTCATGATTTGATGATTTTGGTCAGATTTAATCTCAACAAGGACGGATATGCTTTGCTAATCCGCCCTATCATCACTTTATTTTAGGGCATAGCGATACGACATATCGCCTCTCCAGAACAGATAATCCTTAACGGCGGTCGCGGTTGCCACCACCGCCACCGCGGTTGCCACTACCGCCGCGGTTGCCACCGCCACCACCGCCACCGCGATTGCCACCGCCACTACCGCCACGATTGCCACCACCGCTACCACCACGATTGCCACCACCCTTTTTATCGGCATCGCGGGCTTCTTGGAGGGTATGACCGAGCAATACCGCCTGACGGCTGAGGCGCACTTTGCCTGCGGGGTCTATATCCACCACCATCACCATGATCTCGTCATTGAGTTTGACCTCTTCATCTGGATGACGGAGTGGGCGATCTGAGAGTTGTGAGATATGCACCATACCCTCTTTATTGGGCAAAAATTCGACAAATACACCGTATGGCTCGACACGGGTGATGCGCCCCGTATAGATTTTGCCGACTTCGGCATCCTCGACCAAATTACGGACTTCATTTACACCTTGTTCAACAGCCACACCATTCGTCCCAGAGATGAACACCGTGCCGTCATCTTCAATATCAATGCGAATGCCCAAACGTTCTTGAATACCGCGTACGATTTTGCCACCTGGTCCGATGACCGCGCCGATTTTTTCGGGGTCGATCTTGATGGTGATCATGCGTGGCGCGTAATCACTCAGATTGGGACGTGGCTGGGCGATTGCGCCACGCATGACCTCTAAAATTTGCATCCGTGCATCATAGGCTTGTTTGAGGGCTTGCTTCATAATATCACTCGAAACGCCCGTGATTTTAATATCCATCTGCAAGGCGGTGATGCCCAATTCTGTGCCAGCCACCTTGAAATCCATATCGCCAAGATGATCTTCTAAGCCTTGAATATCGGTCAATACGGCGACTTTATCACCCTCTTTAATCAGCCCCATAGCAATGCCCGCCACAGGGCGAATAATCGGCACACCAGCGTCCATCAACGCCAGCGTGCTACCGCATACGCTCGCCATAGATGTGCTACCGTTGGAACTCATGACCTCGCTCACTACGCGAATGGTATAAGGGAATTCATCTTCGGGTGGGATGACATAACGCAGAGCAGTTTCGGCTAATGCACCATGACCAATCTCACGGCGTTTGGGTCCGCGGAGCGGATACGCCTCGCCCGTGCTGAAGGGGGGCATGTTATAGTGGTGCATGTACCGTTTGTCTTCATCAGGCGCGAGACCATCCATCTCTTGCGAGTCGCTCGGCGTGCCAAGTGTGGCAATAGACAAAACTTGTGTCTGCCCGCGTGTGAACAAGCCAGAGCCGTGAACACGGGGGATGAGCGCCACTTCTGCCGCCAGTGGGCGAATGCTGACGTAATCACGTCCATCAGGACGAATGCCATCATCCAAAATGCGGGCGCGGACTTCTTGATAAATCACATGTTCAATACCCGCATTGATATCTTTAACGGTTACTTTTTCATCATCATTTTCCACTGTGGCATTGCGCACTTCGTATTCGGCGATGAGCGCTTCGGATAGTGCATCAATCGCCTTGCCACGAGCTTCGCGGTCGGTATGTTCGGTAATGATTTGGCGGATTTTACCCCGAATCTTGCCTGCAATTTCCTCGAATAAAGCGGTATTCGGCTCATCTTTGACATATTCCGATTTTTCTTTGCCGACTTGGGCGCGAATGCGCTCTTGGAATTCGCAAATCGGACGAATCACCGAATGGGCGAGTTCTAGCGCTTCAATCATGGTGGCTTCATCAATTTCCATCGCGCCACATTCGACCATATTCAGGGCATCCGCCGTACCCGATACACGCAAATCGAGTTTGCTATTTTCCATTTGTGAATGGGTGGGATTAACCACGAATTTATCATCGATCAAGCCAATCCGCACCCCAGCTACGGGACCATGCCAGACGATATTCGAGATGAGGATGGCGCAACTGGCGGCGATAATGCCCAACATATCGACTTGATGTTCTTGATCATGACTGAGGGTCATGAGGATGATTTGCACCTCATTCCGCATGTCATCGGGAAAGAGTGGGCGCAGGGTACGATCGACCACCCGCGACATGAGGATTGCCGATTCCGATGGTTTGCCTTCGCGCCGATAAAAACTGCCAGGGATGCGCCCTGCGGCGTATAATTTTTCTTCATAATCAACACTAAGCGGAAAGAAATCGAGACCGTCACGGGCGGTATTGCTCATGGTCGCTGTGGCGAATACAACTGTATCCCCAACGCGCAATGTCACCGCGCCACCAGCTTGTTCGGCATATCTTCCAACTTCAATGACCAATTCTTCGCCCGCTACCTGGGTGGTAAATTGGTGTACGGTGCGTGTTGCTGAAATCACCATAAAATTAAAATCTCCTCTATGAATAAGTGCTGTGATGTCACATCACAACGGGTAAAAAACAAAGACACCCGCAATTCAGGAACTGGCAATGATGGTCAAGCCAACCCGCTTCACCACCGTTGCCAATCCTGTATCCATCGGGTGTCTTTTGGTTCTGATTGCCAATGTTGGCATCCTGCAAACTAACCAAATCGATGAGGGGGCAATATCATCATCTATCCCCCTCGTCTATTTGGTACTAACGACGCAATTCGAGCCGTTTGAGAATATCACGATACGA
Source organism: Phototrophicales bacterium (assembly GCA_002794515.1). GTDB lineage: Bacteria > Chloroflexota > Anaerolineae > Aggregatilineales > Phototrophicaceae. Next base: position 3,487 of record PGTJ01000135.1, on the reverse strand, counting down.
ATCTGGATTCGTCCGACTCAGGTAGCGCAAATGACGACGGCGTTGCCCGACCAGTTTGAACAAACCACGCCGAGAATGTTGGTCATGTTTATGCACCTTCAGGTGTTCTGTCAATTCACGAATACGTGCCGTGAGGATGGCAATTTGGACTTCTGGAGACCCAGTATCTTTATCATGACGGGCAAAATCTTTGATGATGTCGCCCTTTGGTTCATCTTTTAAGCTCATATCATCCGCTCCTTTATATTGATACAAGTCACCAAACTCACCGGATGAAGCGAGTTGGTCTATAATAATCTGAATTGACATTATAGCAGAGGCATAAGGCAATTAGAATAGCAGGATATGTCATGCCAAAACGGGCAAAACCCATCGGACAACCGACTCGTGGCAAAACCACACTCAATCGCTTGCGTCAGGTGGATATTTTCATCTGCCTCGCATGGTGGCATGTGTTGTCATCACCCAATCCATTAATCGTGGATGTGGGATACGGCGAATATGCTTGGACGGCGTTAGAAATGCACCAGCGCCTCTTGACCATCAATCCCCATATCCGCTTATTGGGTGTCGAGATAGACCCCATACGGGTGATGAACGCCCTGCCCCATGCTAATCCGCCCCACATCGATTTTCGATTGGGAGGATTCAACCTCGTGGATGTGTTGAATGGTGAACAGGCAACACTCATCCGCGCTTATAATGTGTTGCGCCAATATGATGAAGCCGATGTCCCCCATGCGTTGGCGACTATGTGCGCTGGATTAGCCGAAGGCGGTGTGCTAATCGAAGGCACATCCACGCCCACAGGGCGCATCGTCGTATTTGATGTGTATCAAAAATGGGCAGGCGAACTCATCCATAAACATATCGTGTTTGGGACGAACTTTCAGCATGAGCCAATCCCTACCGAATTTCAAGCCATATTGCCCAAACGCCTCATTCACCATGCCCACGATGAACCCCTATGGTCATTCTTTCGGGCATGGGAGCGCGGATTAGCACGCGCACGCGGGATGGGGCAATATCGGCATCGGCGCAAGTGGGCATATGCGACACGGTATTTGGACGATATGGGATATGCCGTTGATACGCGCAAACGGGTGATGAATCGGGGTTATTTGGTGTTGAAAGATGCGTTAGCCAATCACTCATGACACCCTTTTTGCCCGATTATCGGAGGTGTCATATCTGCTTATATCACGACTCGGATGATCCATCTGGATTATCACCCGCGACAACCGTCACGGTATGATGGGTGCGAAACAGGCTATATTGCCCGACTCGACCGGGCAATACATTTAGCACATTTTCGGTTTCCATAATCGAAAACCACAGGGGTAAATCCCAATTTGCCCGTTTATCAGACATCTGCACACTTTGTTCGGTGATGAGCTGATTACGCTCATATAATTGCAACAACACACGAACAAACGCATCACGCTCGGCGATGATACGTTGCACCAACGGATGTTGCATATTGAGCGATATACCTTTGGTATCATAATTGCTCTGTGGATTAGTGTATTCTTGCACATCCACAGCATTGTTCTTTGCCAAATATTCGACCGCCAATTGGAACGACATGCCTGTATCGAACACACGCAAACGACGATGCAAACTGCCCAACGGACACCAAGCAAACTTGCGAAAACTGGTGAATTGCTCCACACTCACGACCACACGGCGCACCATCTCGGCGGTCTCGCGTTGGGTTTTCATCAATTCATCTAATGATAGTCGTAACCATGCACCATCGGACTCTTGAACAGCAGAAGCTGGTGTGATGGAACTGGGTATGGGGTATGTGGCACACAATTTAATCACAGGCACAAGGTCATCTGGATTTTGCCGATGCGGGATGAGCTGACGCTCTAAAACTTGTTCGCGCACCAGCGCATCAATCCAATGCGAGCGCCATTGGTCGTCTAAATTACAGCCTGGGCGATCTAATTCGGTATCCATCGCCAACCCTTTAAGCAAAAAGCCATAGTTGACATATTCCCAACCACGCACCTGAAGGGTATTTTCGACACGGCGCACAATGCGCTCGACAATCAGACGTGTTTTTTCAACAATCGGATGATGTGCATTGACCATCACATGCCCGCGTGTCGAGACGGCTTTGAGGATGCCTAACGACAACGCTTGCGAGACAAAATCTTCACCGCGTGGGCGAGATGCCGCCGCGCCAACGGCTTGTAATTGTTCTACCAATTGGCGAATCGAGACCGAATCGCTCCCGCTTTCGAGTGTGAGGCGGTCGAATTGGATGATAATACTCGTCCATTGCGATGGGGTAAAAGCGACAAATTGGTCTTCGGATGGACTGGTATTGACCAGCGATTGATGTGTTTGAAGGTCAGTGAAGTCTTCGATGTATTCGACCGTGATAGAGGGGTTATTCTCTAGCATCCGACTGGTGCTACCCCGCACACCCCACACCACCACACTGACATTCTGCTTGACCAGTGCATTCAAAACATCATTAAAATCGCGATCGCCACTGGCGATGATATACACATCCGCCGAATCGTGATGCCCGACATCCGATAGCACATCACGGGCAATCCGCACATCGGCGCTATTTTTGCCCGGCAGGTTGAATACGGGGTCGATGCTGGCGAGTGCCAAGCGACTAGCGGCATCTTCGGTGATCTCGCGCCCGTTGGCATCGACCAACGGCGGTAATGTGCCACGTTGCCCCCATGGGGCATATGCCGACATCTTGACCACTTGCCCATAGGCACGCGCCCGCGCCACAAAACGGTCTATCAAATGATCGAGGTTGACCACAAAGCCTTGCTCATTGAGGCTGATAGAGATGTTCTCGAAATCGATATACACCGCCACATTCTTTGTCTTGATGCCAGGAAGCGATTCCAGTGGCTGAAAAATCACATCTTTGGCGTATTCTGTCCCCGATAACACATCTACTGTTCCCCATAGGCGGGTACGGGCATTATGGGTCGTCTTGACACGCCGAATGATGGGGAATAAATCTGGGCTGGTGGTGGCGATAATCAGCTCATCCACTGGTTCGGGATCATACGAAAAATAATGAATGATGAGCGCATCAGCCAAACCATCACGGGTTGGCATGTCAAAAGTTTCATAACCCGCCGCACGAAATACTTGTTGCGGATTAGGACGCTGATTAGACGAATATGCCGACCAATTGGCAACTGCAATCGCCCGTAACCGATCGGCATTGACCAAACCCGCCGCCAATGCCGCGCCACCGCGCAATCCAACTGCCAACTCTTGTAAATCGAGCGCCGCACCGCGTGCCTGAAAATGCGCCAGTAAATCATCTACATCTACAATTAAATATGCCGCCATCAAATTATATCCCAAGAAAATGCCCTGAACATCAGAGCAACAAAAAATTATTTCTAATCATCATAAACCAAATTGCGTTATGACTGCAATTGTGCTTTTGCATGACAATTGTCAAAAAATTTGTGCAACTCGCACAATATCATTA
>PGTJ01000097.1 GCA_002794515.1 Phototrophicales bacterium | reverse complement strand
GCGTTCTACATAATCCCGATTTTGGTGCGCCAATTGCTGAACATAATTTTGCAACAATTGGCGGTCGCTCGCCATCATACTGATGAGGTGGGCATGGCTGATATGCCATACGGTCGACTGGGTGACAGCAACGGCGTTGAATGGGTTACAACGCCCATCCACCGCCGCCACTTCGTTAAAACTGGTGATGGGGCGCAACAGGCTCAGCGTATGCAAACGCCCTTCACCGTTGGTGCGATAAATTCGTACCAGACCATCGACAACAATAAAAAAGCCCGCGCACGGCTCGCCTTCGCGGAAGATGAACGCCCCCGCCTGAAATTGCCGACAACGCGCATGGCTATGTAATTGGGTGTGTGTGGTGGCGCTGATATTGGCAAAATACGGGATGTGATGCCAATCATCCATGATGCACCATCCTCACAAAATTTGTGCCAAAATGACCATCGCAATCATCAATGCGCCCGCCAAGAGGAACATGTTGCGAATATCGCGCACCACATGGGCGTAATCGCGCTGAAATTCTTCGTAGCTCACCGTTTTGGTTGGATGTGCCAATTGATAAGCGATTTGCTCTTGGCTGAGAATTTCGCGCTTTTTGCGGTTCGATTGCACCACTTTCGGTTGGGCAGATGCAGAAGGGCGTGTGCTACCGATGCCTGTACTGGATGGGCGGTTTTCGCGCCGTGCGGCACGGCGTGCGGCGGCTTCTTCGCTGGGCGATAGTGCTTTTGATGATGTGTTATTGGTCGATTTTTTTTCGCGCTTTGCCATAGATAAATCCTCTGCTTAATTGATGCGATCTGCAAAAACAATGATGCGATGCGTATTCACGCGGTAAGGATAGCACGAAATGAGCGTGGCGGTAGGGACACCTGTATTTTGCATGACCCACACATCGGTCGGCTCGACTTGCAAAATTTCGCGCACTTTATAAACATATACATTTTGCTCGGTTTGAATGGTGAACTGGTCGCCGACCTGCATTTGGTCGAGGTGTCTGAATAATTCACCATACACATCGTTATGTGCCGCCAAGACGACATTGCCCGTGTCATCACCCGGACGTGCGCCATTCAACACCTGACCAACCCCTTGTTTGAGCGCCTCCCAATCTGAGCCTTGCACAATGCTCTCATCCAAATTCAAGCGTGGGATGCTGATACGCAAAGCGGTTTCGGGGGTCTTGGGTGGGCGGGTGATGGGTGGGGTCTCGATTTCTTCTTTGACTAAGGGCAACAGGTGGCTGGGGATTTCTTCTTGCTTAAAGCGTACCCCACCCGACTCGGTGATGATATGCCCGCCGGGCAAAACCACATCCGCCAATTTTAAGCGTAAGACGGGTGTTGGTTCGAGGGTGGGTATCATGGCGGAACGGGTGGCATTCGCCTCTTGTTGCACGGCGGCGGTTTGGCTTTCGAGTTCTTGTACCGACTGAAACAGCATGAACACCAAGACGAATAACCCAAAGACAGCCGCCACCTCGACCAATAACAACGATGTATTCACAAAACGTCGCCATACGCGGTCACGCGCCTCTTGTTGTCGTTGACGCAATTCGGCTAAATCTTGAATCAGGCGTTCATCATCATCAAAACGGGGCGATGCTGTTTTGATGACGGGTGGTTGTGATGATACTGTCGGCGATGTTGGTGTGCCATTGCCACCCGACAAGGCTTCGAGTTGCTGATTGATGATTTCGGAAATCGGCGCATTGGCGGGCAAATCGGTGATGCTCGGTTTGGGGACATCAGTCGGCAAAACGCGCCCCGTCTTTTTCATCCGCGCCATTTGCTTTTCGCGCAATTCGCGTTTGCGGATGGTCAATATGCGTTCTAATTCTTCGATCGATAATTCATCTACAGGTCGTTTATCACGATAAGCCATATTGCAAAAAACTTTCTACTCATAACCATGAATTTTATGCGCTACGGCGAACACTTCACGCTCAAAAAACCAACGCAGTGGGACTGTCCCGAATAACAATTTGCGGGCGAGGGCGAAAATTGGGTTTTCGGTGCGGTGTTGGGGTGGGCTATCCAACCATACTTTGCCCTTAAAGCCTGCCTGTTTGAGCGTCCGTCCCATGCTCCACAGCGATTGTTCGTTCACATGCACATGCACATTATGGTCGACTAAAAATTGGCGTGGGTCTTTCGGATAATTTGCCCCCTGCCCCATCAATTGGCGGATTCGGCGCACCACAGGATAGGCATAACGGTCATACCATACATTCGGCGCGGTATGGACGATGAATCGTCCGTCATCTTTTAGCACACGGCGTACCTCTAAAAGTGCCTCGTGCAATTCCCAAGGGTGAAGATGTTCGACCACATCAAACATCAAGACACGGTCGAATGTCTTGTCTGCGAAGGGCAATCTTTTGGCATCTGCCAAGCCGATGCCTGTTTTGCCATCGGCATCGGTTAATCCGCCCAAAACGTGTTGTGACATTTGCACGGCGACTGGGGCGTAATCGATGCCATAGGCATCTGCGCCCAGCTTGGCACAGTGTTTGAGGATTTCCCCGCGCCCACATCCCACATCCAAGATGGTCATGCCTGCCCGTACTTCTGCTAAGGCGAAGGCGGCAGATAAGCGCCGAGAAAGATGTTCTCCTTCTGTTTGGATGAATTCATCGTATCCTTCACAGGCATGGAGGAAATATTCCTCGGTATACAAATTGGGGTCTACGGGTGCGGGATTTTGTGATTGTTGCGCCATTCGTCCTCTTTATCCAATATAGATTGATCTTCGATGTTGATTATACGGCATAAATAAAAGACCATTCAACGGATAGTTTGGTGGTGAAGCATCCTAATTTGTGCTATAACAGTGTATGGGAGCGGTTGTATCCCGGTGGATGCCACAGTCTTCAAAATTGATGGTAGGTTGTTCATGCAGGCTACGGTGGGTTCGACTCCCATCCGCTCCCGTCACCCAAAATACAATTTTTAGGAGGTGTGTTGTATGTCCGACTCCGAACACCCCACAGATGAATTTGAGGTATTAAATATGCTAGAAGAATTATCCAAAGCACAAGCAGAGCAGAGCCAGAATGCCGAAGAGTCATCTGTACATCCAGAATCGCGCAGTTTACAAGCCGATAAACCGCTCACCGACCCCGCACGCGACTTGTTGAATTATGATAGCTTTGCCATGACCCTCGCCAAGAGCATCGAGACGATGATGCCCCCAGAAGGCTTGGTCATGGCGATTTATGGTCCATGGGGCGCGGGCAAAACCACGCTCATCGAATTCACTTTACATCACCTCGAAAAATTGGATATTGAAAAGCGTCCGATTGTGGTGCGCTTCAACCCATGGTGGTTTTCTGGTCATGAAAATCTGATTCGCGTATTTTTTGAGCAGGTGCAAATTTCGCTCCGTAACAAACTCGAGCAACGCTTGTATGCGGGGTTAGATGTCATGCGCGAATTGGGGCGGATGGTATCGAAAACACCAATCCGCACCGTGCGGATGTCGGGGCGGATTATGGGTAATCTGCCGTTGATGGATGATGATGTCATCGCCATCAAAAAACAGGTCGCCGACCGCCTCCGCAAACAAAAACAACGCATTTTAGTGGTTATTGATGATATTGACCGCTTGATGGGTGAAGAGATTCGCCAATTGTTCACGGCGATCAAAGCCATTGCCGATTTTCCGAATATGATTTATTTGTTGGCATTCGACCGTGATATTGTCGTCAGTTCGCTGACGAAAGCCATTGGTTATGATGCGCGAGATTATCTCGAAAAAATTGTCGAAGTCGGTTTTGAATTGCCCCTGACTGACCACGCCGAATTGTTGCGCGTCATGTCTGAACAGATTGATGCGCTCATTGGCGAAACACCCGAACGCGATTTGTTCGATGTATCGCTCTTTGGCAAAGTGAATTATTTGGGCGATGTGCATGAATTTATCAAGACACCCCGCGATGTTTTGCGCCTCATCAATACCCTGAGCGTCACCTTCCCCGCCGTGAAAGAGGTGGTGTATCCGCCCGATTTTGTGGCTATCGAGGCATTGCGGGTGTTCATGCCCGAAGCCTACGAGGTGATACGGCGCAATAAACTGCTCCTGACGGGGACGGTTGCATTGCCCGCACATCAGCACTTTTTAGAATTGCTGGTCAATCAATTTCCAGAAGAAGCCGAATTATTACGGCGGATGTTGGTCGGGTTATTCCCTAAATTTGTCAATAATTACACGGCATCTACTGAGCGCATCTGGCGCGAACAAAAGCGCATTTGTTCGCCAGAATCGTTTGATCAATATTTCCGCTTCTCCATTTTGAATAACACCTTGTCGCAAATCGAATTGAATATCATCCTCGATTCGGGTGAAGACAAAAAGCGCATGGGCGAGATGGTGGTGGCATTCGCCCAGCAAAATCCGCCACGAGTGGGCGCACTCATCCGCAAATTGCGCGATAATGTGAATAATGTGCCATTGCCGAATCTGCGCCCGATGATAGAGGCATTTTTGAATATTGGCGATTCGCTCATCAACCTAGAGCCACCCGTCCCCTATCGCCGTTACGATAGCAACCGCGCCGAATTGGTGCAATTGTTATTACGGTTGTTGCGCCGTACCGACCCCAATAGCCATGCCAATATCTTAGAGACGGGCTTGCGAAATGGCGAAGCCAAACTGGTGCCGATTTCGCTCATCTTCGCCATTGGTCAATTAAATGGCAATTATGGCTATATCGGCTTTGTCGATGAACAAGATAAATTGATTCATGTCAATGATATGCCCCGCCTGCATCATCTGGTTTTGGCGAAGATCGATGCCGTAGTCGGCGCACCCGATTTTATTTACACCCGCGACTTTTTAGATGTGGTGTATATGTGGCTGAAAATCGCGCCCGATGCGGCTTCGACATGGTTGAATAACACCTTATCTACGCCCAAACATATGGCATATTTCATCCGCCAATTCATGACCACCTTGCCCAATGGTGAGGTGATTATCAGCGATGACATCGAGCATTATATCCCGCTCAATGAATTGTTAGACCGTGTGAAGACAATGCAAGCCAAAAATCAATTCACAGGCGCAGATGTGGCGATTGTGCGCGTCTTCATCGATACGGTGAGCAAGCAATTGGTATGAGTTATGCGCTGTTCGGCTTGATGGCGATATTAATCTGATTCACACCCAATGATAGCGGTGTCCATGTGGTGCGTGTGACCACTTGGGCGAAGGCGGGCAACCCGAATAGGGCGAATTGCATGGCTTTGGGGATGATGGGCAAATATGGCACATCCCATAAGCCATCGCCGAATTGTCGTTTGACGATGAATCCCGCCTCTTCGCACCATGCCTTCCATACAGACGGGACATGACAATTGATATGCGTCTTGTCCTTGCCGATAGCATCATTATCGCGGTCTTTGTATCGCCGAAAGCTGTATTCGGGGTGCGGGGTGGCGAACAAAAATAAGCCATTGGGTTTGAGCAAGCGGTATACATCGCCGATCGTCGCTTGTGGGTTTGGCAGATGTTCGACCAAATGCAATGCTACCACTGCGCTAAAACTGCCCGCCTCGAATTGACCAATATCTGATACATCCATCTGATATGCTTCGGCTTTGGGCGCGTTGATTTTGGTTTGTTCGATGCTATAGTCGATTAGGTCTATGCCGATACAGGCGTAATCGTCTTGCAATAATCCGAGCAGATGCCCAAGCCCACAACCGAGTTCGAGCAATTTGCCACCATCCCGCGGGGCGAATCGGCGCACAAGGCTGGCATAGTAGCGCCGTGCGAACCAATACATGCTAAATCGCCCCAAGCCTCTATCAGAATAATTCCATTTTTCAAAATATTCGCGGGTATAATGTGCGCGGGGATTTGCGTTTTCGTCCATGAGCCGACTTTCGTTATGATTATCAAGCCTTGTGAAAGGCTCAAAACCCAATGATAAGGGAGAGATGCCCGCTTTCATCGGGCGAAATACGTCAATTATTTTCATCATCAGCACAAAGCCGATGGTGCTGTGCGTTTCATAAGCCCTAATTTTGCTGAGAAGAACATTCAGGGTCGATTTTCGCACTTTGAATCCACACGCTGAGGGGCGTGACCCCTCAGCGAAAACAGGCATTTTTAGGCGATGGTCACATCATCGCACAGATACACATCTTGGATGGCATTTAACAATTTAACACCATCTGCCATTGGGCGTTGGAAGGCTTTGCGCCCAGAGATCAGACCTGTACCACCTGCGCGTTTGTTGATGACCGCCGTTTGAATGGCTTCGGCAAAATCATTTGCCCCACTTGCGCCACCAGAGCTAATCAGACCGATGCGTCCCATATACCCATTCGCCACCTGATAGCGCGTCAGGTCAATGGGATGGTCGCTGGTGAGTTGGGTATAGATGCGTTCATCCAATTTACCATACGATGAACTGCCCGTGTTCAGTGCCTTAAATCCGCCATTGCTGGTCGGCAATTTTTGTTTGAGGATGTCGGCTTGGATGGTCGCGCCCAGATGATTGGCTTGGCTGGTTAGGTCGGATGATGTTTCGTGGTTCACCCCGTTAATTTTAAAATCGGGATTCCGCATATAGCACCACAACACGGTTGCCATGCCCAATTCATGAGCATAGGCAAAGGCTTCTGCCACTTCGACCAACTGGCGGGTGCTTTCTTGGCTACCGAAATAGACCGTTGCGCCCACTGCCACCGCGCCCATATTCCACGCTTCTTTAATCGTCCCGAACATCACTTGGTCGAATTTGTTGGGATAGGTCAGCAATTCGTTGTGATTGATTTTGACCATGAAGGGAATTTTGTGGGCATATTTGCGGGCGACTGCGCCCAACACACCGAATGTAGATGCTACGGCATTACAACCGCCTTCAATGGCAAGTTCGACAATTTTGGCGGGGTCGAAATATTCGGGATTAGGCGCGAAAGATGCACCTGCCGAGTGTTCGATGCCTTGATCAACCGGCAAAATCGACAAATAACCCGTGTTCGCCAACCGTCCATGACCAAACATTTGCGCCAAACTGCGTAAGACTTGAGGATTGCGGTCTGTTTGGGTATACACATTATCCACAAAATGGGGCGATGGCAAATAGAGGGTCTCTTTGGGGATGGTGGTGCTTTTATGATTAAGCAGATAATCGGCTTTATCTCCCAGTTCTTCTTCGATTTTATCAATCGTGTAGGTCACTTTTGGTTTGGGGAATTTGCTCTTGGCTTTCACTTTTGTACGTTCTTTGAGCATGTCTGCTGTCCTTTCAACTGAGTAACGCCCCTATTTTACCTGATAGCGATATGAGGGGCAAATGAGAATTCACACCAATTAGATAGGCAATATAGCATATTGTTGGGGATGGAGGTATCAAAATCCATCCCCAACAGGCAATTTTATCGATTATGGTGCGGGTGTTGGTGTAACCGCGTTGGCTGTTGCTGTGGCATGAAATTCGGCGGTGGCGGTACGATTGGCGCTGATGGTCGCGGTGGCATCCAAGACGGTTTGTGTGGCAGTTTGGGCGGTGGCGGTGGCTTGTGCGCGAGCATCTTGAATGACTTGGATGCGCCGTAGCACATCATCTATAAAGGGATAATCGAACACCTCATTCCATGTCACCAGCCAGTAATAGTCTTGGATAGCGGCGTTTGTCTCGCCACGGGCATCATAAATCAGACCGCGCAAATAACGCCTGCTCCCAGTTTGTAAGACATTCAAGGCACGATTCACCGCCGTGAGCGCATCGTTCAAATTGCCGAGCGCCAAATGCGCCCGCGCCCGATATTCATCGGCTACGGGGATGAGGTCGGTGGGCAATCCAGCCCCCACCCGATTGAGCAAGCCTAAGGCGGTGCTATAGGTGTCTCTATCATCGATACTGGCACGGTCTATCAATATCCGCGCCAGATACAAATTCACCTCGCTGTCGCTCACAGCACCAGACCCCAGCAGTATCGTTGCATCTTGTTCGACTGTCTCATAATCACCTGCGGCATAAGCCATGCGCATTCGTTCAACACGCACGGTGATGTCATCACGCAATTCGAGCGAGCGAGATAAATCGGCTAATGCCGAGTTAAACCGCCCCTGATTGATATACAATTGCGCCCGTGACAGATAAATATCTGCCACGATACCCCCTGTACCGCCTGTTTGAAGGGCAAGGTCATATACACTCAACGCGAGGTCGGGGTTGCCTTCGGCTTCGCGGGCGTTGCCCAATTGACGGAAGGCTTCGGCGCTATTTTGTTT
>PGTJ01000446.1 GCA_002794515.1 Phototrophicales bacterium | reverse complement strand
TTGATTTTATGTCCGTGCGTCACCATAATTTTGCCGATCTCACCCGCCCCACCCGATAAGACGAGGTACTCTTTTTTGTCATCGAGCAAATAGATATGGACATGATACAAATTGAAGCGATCGCGGGTCAGATCGCACACATTGAATAATAATTCATGGATATCCAAATTTTTGACGATTTCCGTCCCGACATCGGCAACTGTCTCCATTTCGATAGCCCGCTTTTGTGTGTCTTGATATAACGCCACATTTTCATAAGTCACCGCAATTTGATTCGCCATCGATTGAAACAGGCGAATGCTATCTTCTGTGAAAGTGTTCGGGACGTTGTGCTGAATATCCAACACGCCGATGACCCGATTTTGTGAGCGCAGTGGGATAGCCACTTCTGATTTTGTATCTGGCAATAATTCATTGGGCAAGAAATTGGGGTCTGTGGATGTATCTTGTACGATGACCGCTTCTTGGGTGTGGATCGCCGTTGCCACTAATGAACGTCCATTTGTGGGTAAGCGATGTTTTTGTGCCAACAATTTGCGCCCGACATAGCCCGTACCATCGCGGAGTTCTGCCCATTCACCTGTTTCATCAACAATATACACTTGGGTATAGTAAAAATTAAAACGGTCGCGGATGAGGTTCACCGTCAGGCTGAGCAAGTCGTTAATATCCCGAATTTGATTGGCAGATGCGGCAATTTCTGCCGATGTTTGCAAATCTTGCGTGCGTTCTGTCACACGGGCTTCGAGCGATGTGACCACCTCTTTGATCTGATTGCTCATGCTGATGAATGCCCGACTCAATTCGCCCAATTCATCTTGGCGTTGTGCGAGCGCAACAGACGGTGTGGTGGTAAAATCGCCGGTGGCTAATTTTTGCGCCACATCACCCAATTCATCAATCGGGCGGCTGATTTGGCGTGCGATGAAAAGGGTGAGCATGACACCTGCTACCGCCACGATGCCAATGAGCGCAAAACCTAAAAAGGTGATTTGTTGCAGTTCGCTATAGATGACTGCCTCTTCACGAGTGGCGGCAAGTACCAAGTAGTTATTGTTGTTAGGGGCGATATTCACGCGAATAGCATGAATCAGTTGACCTTTAGCATTGGTGAATTCATCAATCACATTCGGTGCAACACCGACTAATCGCCTCCCTTCATCGGGTGTGAAGAAGCGTGGGTTAATCAACACATTCGCCCCAACTTCGTTGCCAATAACCTCAATTCCTGGCTCGAATCCGAATGTCCGTGTGGGGATGCGTGTATTGACCAGATAGTACCCCTCGGTATTAAACAAATAGGCATAACCATCTTCACCATTCGGTTGTACCAAATCCAAGATTTCTTGTGCCAAAAAATCGATGACGACCATCCCCGTCAAGCGATTGCCGAAATAAATGGGCGTGGCATAACGGATGAGTGGCATGACCGACCCATCGGCTTGGATATAAATTGTCGGTGGTGTGCCTTCTCGCCGTAAATCGAGTGGCGAAATATATAACCCGCCATTGGGCAAAGAGATGGTGTTGATGAAATAAGCGCGGTCGGCTTTGTTTTGTAATTGTTCTGTGGGAACAACAAATACCCTTTTTTCGAGCGGGTCATATTCCACCCCAATTTGCTCAAATCCATTCACATCGATAAAGCGCAATTCGCTATATAGACGGCGGGTGTTTGCCAATGTGAATAAGTTGTTGGTGAGGACAATACGCGCCTCTTCAATGGCTAGGGTATCGCCTGATGCAATTGCCTGTGCAAATTGATTGACCGCAGGTATCTCGCGCAAGTAGTTGATATCTTGCAAGGGAATTTGGAGCAGGTTTTCAATCAGCGCTTTTTGGTCTTCGATATGATTGCGTTCTTCGCGTTTGACATTTTTTGTCACATCACTTGTCCACTGATTCAATACGATGAGCGCGATAATCACCGATGGCAAAATAATCAATGGCAGAATATACAAG
>PGTJ01000573.1 GCA_002794515.1 Phototrophicales bacterium | reverse complement strand
TCCTAATGGATTTTGGTGTGGCAAAAAGCGCGGATGATACAGCATCGCTCACAGGGAGCGCCGCCGTTGGCACAATTGATTACATGGCACCCGAACAAATCAAAGATTCGACCAATGTCGACCATCGTGCCGATTTATATACGCTTGGTGTGGTGGTCTATGAGTTATTATCAGGAAAATTACCCTTTGAAGGAAATGTGGCACAGGTGCTATTCGCCCATGTGAATCAGCCCCCGCCAGATGTTCGGAAATTCAACCCCAATTTATCGTTAGAGGTGGCAATTGCTTTGCAACGCATGTTACAAAAAGACCCCAATGACCGTTTTCAGAGCGCAAGCGAATTTATTCAGGCGCTTTATTTGGGATTATAATGATATAGACAATCGATTATCAAAACAGCAGTGAGGTGTATTGTATATATGCGTTGGATAAAATTGTTCTTTGTGTTGTTATGGATGGCTCTGTTATCGATCAGCATTGTGTCGGCACAATCAGATGAATGCCCGATGATTGTTCAAGATATCTTGATGACGGTGGGCGATGTATGTGATGCTACGGGGCGAAATCAGGTGTGTTATGGCAATGTTGCCATCACCGCCGAGGGACGCAACGATGCCTTCCGTTTAGATACCGTTGGCGATGTCGCCAATTTAAGCGATATGCAAAGTTTATCGCTCTCGCCATACGATGAAGAAGCGGGGATATGGGGTGTGGCGCTCATGCGCTTGCAAGCCAACCTGCCCGATACATTGCCCGGTCAAAATGTGACTATGCTGGCGTTTGGTGATGTGTCGCTCACCAATGCTATCAATGCCCCTGTGCAACTCACAGCTACCCTATCGACAAATGGACGCACACGGCGCACACCCACAACCGCCGATGGCGACTTGAATGTCTTGACGGCTATCCCAAGTGGGACATCGGTCGAGGTGCTTGGACGAAATGAGCGTGGAGACTGGTTGCTCATACGCCTGCCCGAAGCCAGCATCGCCGGCGCACAATTCGGTTGGATTTCCACACAAGTTTTGCGGATTTCTGGCGACCGAATGGGGTTAAATA
>PGTJ01000470.1 GCA_002794515.1 Phototrophicales bacterium | reverse complement strand
TGCCTATTCTGCCCTGCCCATTTTGCGCGCAAGTAGGTTAATTTTGCTTAATCACCCACAGCCGAAAGTGGCTGGGCGATGGGGTAATCTTGCATGATTAAATCTTGGGCGATGATGGATGACGACAACACACCAGGCAGACCAGCACCGGGGTGTGTCCCTGCGCCGACAAAATACAAATTGGGGATGTCTTCACTGCGGTTGTGGGGTCTGAACCACGCCGATTGCAATAAAATCGGTTGCACACTAAATGCCGCGCCCATATAGCTATTGAGCGTATTTTGAAAATGGAGTGGGTCGATATAATGTTCTGCTACGATATTGGCTTGTAAATCGGGCAGATATTCATCTTCTAAAAATTGCATGATGGCATCCCGATAGCGTTTCGCCGCTTTCGTCCAATCTGTGCCAGAACCCAGATGTGGTACAGGCGAGAGGACATAAAACGACTCGCCACCTTCGGGCGCAAGTGAGGGGTCGGTCAGGGTGGGCATGTGTAAATAGAGCGAAAAATCATCGGCGACTGTTTTTGTCTTGAAAATATCGCGCAATAATTCTTTATAGCGTTCACCCAAGATGATGTTATGATGCGCCAGCCCCTGTTCACGATATTTGCGCTTCGTCCCAAAATAAATCACGAACAACGACATGCTGTACTTCAGATTTTTCACCCGTTTATCACTATTTTTTTTGCGATATTGCGGGGCTATCATATTCAGATACGTATAGGCGACATCGGCATTGCTCACCACAATATCGGCTTTGAACACCCTACCGTCTTTGAGGCGCACCCCCGTTGCCTTGCGCGTGCTATCATCAATCATGATCTCATCCACTTCGGCATTCAGTGTGATTTTCCCACCCAATTCGGTGAATAACCGCCCCATGCCATCCACTAACGCGCCTGTGCCACCCATCACATAATGGATGCCCCATTCGCGTTCTAAATAATGAATCATGGCATAAATCGAGGGCGCATCAAACGGATTGCCACCGATCAACAACGGATGAAATGAGAAGCAACGGCGCAAAAATTCATCTTTGATATATTGTGATACATATTGATATACACTCTTATATGATTGCAGGCGGATCAAATCGGGCGCAACTTTGAGCATATCGGTGAAGTTCAAAAAGGGCTTATCTGCCAGTTCGATGAATCCTTTTTCAAAGATGGCTTTGGTCTTGCCCATGAAGGTTTTATACCCCTCGACATCATCGGGATTGCGCTTGGCGATTTGACCATAAATAAAATCGGGGTCGCCATTATAATCGAAATAATTGCGGTTGTGATCGAAGATGCGATAAAACGGGTCGCAGGGGGTGAGCGTCACATAATCTTCGCGCTTGCGCCCTGCCGCCGCCCAAATATCATCCAACATGAACGGGGCGGTGATGACGGTCGGACCGCCGTCAAATTTGAAGCCGTTGATTTCGTAGGTATATGCCCGCCCGCCGAGCTTATCCCGTTTTTCGAGGATATGCACATCATATCCTTTGGCGGCGAGCCGTACTGCCGCGCCTAATCCCCCAAATCCACTACCGATGACGATGATCTTCTGACTCATACTATTCTGCTCCTGAATAGGCAACATCTATCACATCATCAGTTGTGATAGATGGCACAAACGACTTATAATTCGATTATCTGCCGAAATGTGGGGTGGTACAAGTGGATGT
>PGTJ01000012.1 GCA_002794515.1 Phototrophicales bacterium | reverse complement strand
GCCCAAACCCGTTTAGATGAAGCGGTTGCCAATAACCGTATCACCGCCGAACAAGCGGCACAACGCCTGACGCAAATCCAAGAACGGCTGAATAATCTGCTCGATAAAACCCGCCCGGCACAACCAAGAGGGGTCTAGTCTAAAATATCATCCAATTAAAAACACCCCGTTGTGGGGTGTTTTTTTGATTTTAAGCATAGATGCGTTCTGCGCCACGCGCTATCGCCTGATAATTTTTCTCTAACAAATTGCGTCGATGGTTGGGGATATGCGCCTCTAATGCCTGTTTGAGCGCTTCTAGCGACAAAATGGGATGGTCGCGCAATAACGCGCCGAGCAACACCATATTGGTCAAGCGCTGATCGCCAATCTCATACGCGATATCGGTGGCGGGAATTTCGATGACATGGATGTCATCACGCAGGCTCTTTTGTGTGACCAGCGATGTATTCACCACCAACCGCCCGCCTTTAGCCACAAGCGGTTCATATTTATCAAATGATGGTTTGTTGAAGATGATGCCATTGGTCGGATGCGCCACCAACGGCGAGCCAATCACCCGATCACTGATAACGACAAAGCAATGCGCTGTGCCACCACGCATTTCGGGACCGTAAGAGGGTATCCACGTCACCTCTAAGCCTTCATCCATCGCCGTATATGCCAATAATTGCCCTGCGAACATCACCCCTTGTCCACCAAATCCAGAAAAGACGAATTCTTCTTGCATGATATTGCTCCTCTCATCCTAATTTGTGGACACTATCGGCAATTTTATAATCACCGAGCGGGAAATAAGGCATCATGGCTGTCTCGACCCAGTGCATGGCATCCACAGGGGTCATGCCCCAATTGGTCGGACATGTCGAGAGCAATTCCACCAAACCAAACCCCAAACCTGCTTGTTGTACTTTGAGAGCGGTTAAAATGGCTTTTTTCGCTTGGCGGATATGCTTGACATCATGCAACGACCGACGCACGACATACACCGCACCATCAATCTGCGCGAGCAGTTCGGATATTTTGAGCGGCGCGCCTGTTGAGGCAATATCACGCCCACTTGGAGATGAAGTCGTCTTTTGATTGGGGAGTGTGGTTGGTGCCATCTGACCGCCCGTCATGCCGTAGATAGCATTATTGACGAAGATGGTGGTAATTTTTTCGCCACGCGCTGCGGCGTGGATGATTTCGGCAATACCGATTGATGCCAAGTCGCCATCGCCCTGATAGGTGATGACCGTTTTATCTGGCGACACCCGTTTGATACCCGTCGCCATAGCAGGGGCGCGACCATGCGCCGCCTCGCAACCATCCACTGTGAAATAATTATAGGCAAATACAGAACAACCCACTGGCGCGACCAAGATGGTCTGTTCACGCAAACCGAGTTCATCAATGGCTTCTGCCACCAGTCGATGAGCGATGCTATGCGTACATCCCGGACAATAATGGGTATGATTACACGCCAGTGCCTCTGGACGGTCATACACAACTTGCATGTGTTCAATGGGGATTATATCGATTGTCATCGCGCCCTCCTTTATGCCAATACCGCACTATAGGCATAGTAGCGTTCTATCACACGGAGCAATTCATCGGGCATGGGGATGTTGCCACCCATCCGTCCATAAAATTCGACAGGGATACTATCTTTCACCGCGAGGCGCACATCTTCAATCATCTGCCCAGCGTTCATCTCCACCACCAAACACATATCCACCTGTTCAGCCAATTCAGAGAGTCGTTGTTCAGGGAATGGATATAAGGTTTGTGGACGGAACAAGCCGACCTTCAAGCCCTTTTCGCGGGCGAGTTGCACGGCACTCATGGCGATGCGCCCGGCTGTGCCATATCCCACGACCAATAATTCGGCATCATCGGTGGCAAATTCGTCTGACCGTTGTTCAACAGAACGAATCAAGGCTAATTTTTTCTGTAGGCGATTGTTGAAGGCTTCTTCTTCATCTGCATTCAAATACAGTGATGTGATGACATTCTTCTCGCGTCCATTTGCGCCCGTTAATGCCCAATTGGGACGGGGTAATGGATAATCCTTCATGGGGGGCAATTCGGCAGGCTCCATCATCTGCCCAATTTGACCATCGGCGGCGATGATCACGATATGCCGATATTTCTGCGCCAATTCAAACGCCAACATGGTGAAATCAATCGCCTCTTGGACAGATGCTGGGGCTAAGACAATCGGATGAAAATCGCCATGTCCTGCCGATTTGGTCACTTGGAAATAATCGGATTGCGAAGGCAAAATATTGCCCAATCCAGGTCCACCACGCATGACATCGACAATCACGCATGGCACTTCTGACCCCGCAATATACGACAACCCCTCTTGCATGAGGCTGATGCCAGGGCTAGATGATGAAGTCATGACCTGCACACCCGCACATGCCGCCCCATAAACCATATTAATCGCCGCTACTTCGCTCTCGGCTTGTAAAAATACGCGCCCCAATTCCACCATGCGCGAAGACATGTATTCTAATAATTCTGTTTGTGGGGTGATCGGATACCCAAAATAGGCTTCACATCCCGCCCGTACCGCCGCCTCTGCAATGGCGACATTTCCCTTGAGCATTTCACGCGCCATGAGATGTGACCTCCTCTAATTTATTTTTGCGGGGTTGGGGGATTTCACGATACACCGTGATGCACACATCTGGGCATATCACGGCACAAATCGCGCAACCGGTACAGTGATGTTGTGGATCTTGCAGGACGGCGGGATGATAACCTTTGGCGTTGAGCGCCATCATATCCATCGCTATCACCCCTTGTGGGCAGACCGTTGTACACAGTTCACAGCCTTTGCAACGGTCTTGGTCAATAACTATAGTTCCTTGTGCCATAATGTCATACCCTCATGCTTAATAACTTTATTTTGTATATTCAGCATAAGACTTATTCGGCAAAATGCACAGTGACCTATAACATGGTCAGAGGGTGCAATGTGTCATAACTGGAACAATTTGACCGCATTTTCGGTGGTATAACGCCCCATTTCTTCGGTTGGGATATTGTGCAAACTCGCCAAACGATCAACGATAATGGGGATGTATGCGGGCGTATTGCGCTTGCCCCTGTGTGGGATAGGCGTGAGGAATGGCGCATCTGTCTCGACCAAAATACGATTGACTGGTGTGGATGTGGCGACTCGGCGCATTTCATCGGCATTTTTATAGGTGATGGGTCCCGTGAAACCCAAATAGAAGCCACAGGCTAAGGCGCGTTTGGCAATGCTCACATCGCCCGAAAATGAATGGAGTACGCCCAGACGGGATTTGAGCGAATTGGGCAAATCTTTCGCCCATTTTTCGAGGATAGCCAAGGTATCATCACTGGCTTCGCGGTTGTGGATGATCACGGGCAATTCAAGTTCACGCGCCAATGCCAATTGTGACTCGAAGGCACGAAATTGTTGTGATTTGGGCGATTTATCCCAATAATAATCTAGCCCAATTTCGCCAATAGCGACCACTTTGCGATGTGATGCCAATTCACGAATAGCGGGAATGATATCTTCATCGAATTCAGCCGTGCTGTTGGGATGTATCCCGACCGCCACATAAATCCCCTCATATTTGTCGGCGAGGGCGATTGCCTCATGCGAGGTCTGAATATCCACCGCAGGGATAATCAATCGGCGCACGCCCGCCGCTTGCGATTCTGCCCATACGTGGTCGCGATCTTGGTCATAATCTTCAAAATTGAAATGACAATGTGTATCGATCAAATCCATATCATCCCCCTGCCCACATGCGCGGTTTGAGACCAAGTTTTTTCATCCATTTCGCCCCTTTACTGCCGATATGCACCCGCCACGAACTGAGTTTCCGCACAAAATCTGCCTCATGGAGCGCATCGAGAAAATCATCGCGATCATCGGCGAATGGGCGCATGAGCATGGGCGATGTGCCATATTCGACCAGTGTATGGGCATCAGATCCCGCCGTGCCGAGCAGGTTGTGTTCGTGTGCAAAACGCATCGCTTTTAGGTTATCTTCCATAAAAAAGCAACGGGCATTAAACACTTCTATGGCATCAATCTGGTCTACAATACGGCGCAAATCAGCTTCATGCCACGCCCCCTTGCGGAGGCGGTCAAACGGATGCGAGATGCTGATCACCGCGTTCTGCTCGCGCAGGCGTTTAATCGTCTCTTGTGGTGTTAACCCCTCTGGGATGCTCTCTTTGACGAAATATGCCAAAATTTCGCCTTGTGTGGTGAAAATTTCTTCACCAACAATCACCAATTCGGGCGCGAGTTGTTTCATCTGTAATGCACCATCTGCCGTATTGTGGTCGGTGATAGCAATGCGTTTGATGTCGCGCTTATGACAAATGTCGATGAGTTTATCGAATTGTGTGATGCAATCTGTTGACCAGTGGGTATGATTATGCAAATCCACGCGCCATATCTCGGTCATGATACTGCCCCTTCGGCGATGGGATGATGATGCTTTTCGGCTTGCATGGTGGCGAGTTCTGCCTCTAATTCGGTGGTAAAGAGGCGCTTACGATAAACAAATGCCACAGCCATGCCAACCAATACCCGAAACCACTTGTGAAAGAAACTTTGCAACAACGCCGCCGCGCCCGCCATTGGCACCGTGAACTGGGGATGTGCGGGGACGACCATCGCCACCAACATGGCGAAATTGGTCAATTCAGTCACACCTGCGCCATTGGGGACGAAACTCAACGCGCCAACAGCAGATGCCACACCCACAATAAATGCCACCTGCAAAAATAATTCGGGGGTCATCGTCAATCCAAAACCCCATAATATGATGAAAAAGCCAACGGTACTCGACATATACACACCCATCCCCAACGCAGTGACGGGTATCATATGGCGGATGCTGAAGATTTCGCGGCTACTCTCATAAAAATGGGCAAACCAGCCATGCAAGCGATTGATCAGGGGAATTTTGGCGAGGATGTTCAAACAAAATTGTGCCAATGGTTGGATTTGCACCACAATTAACCCCGCGAAGATGATCGCCGCCGATGAAAACACAATCCCGCGACTGATGTCGTAATAATCACCCAGTGGCAAACTCGTCCCGCCGATGAGCAATGTCACCGTGAGCGTGATAACCACCGATAACCCATCGGCAATCCGTTCGGCTAGGACAATCGGCGCACTGCGGGCAATGGGTGTGCCTGTTTTCATCTTCAAAAAGACGGATTTGAGCAACTCCGCCACCTTGCCCGGGCTGACAGAGAACATGAATGACGAGACGAATATCACGGCGCTATCTTTCACGGTGATTTTATCGCGGGCATCCACCACACCCAAATAATATTGCCATGTCAAAAAACGGAATAAATTGGCGCTCACTTGGGTGAGAGCCAAGACGATGAGCAGGCTCATCGGGAACACAACAAAGGCTTGTAAAACACCTTCATTAAACTGCCCAGTGCTGTCAAAAATCAGCAGGACGAAGATGTAAATCACCAAAACAATGAGCGCCCCACCAATCAATTGATTACGATATTTACGCATTCGTATCACCTTATGGGTATAAACGTCAAACAACCGTAGGATTCTAATGGCAAAATTGGACTTAAAACAAGTCATAAATCCGCTATACTGATGATGATTGCGTAACCATTGAGAGAATTGTACACATGACATTACCAGAAAATCACATAAACGATGACGAAAATTATGATGATGACGGATTGCGTCCACCTCCACGCATTTTGTTCTGGGGGTTAATTTCGGCGGTATTATTGACGATTGTCGGCATCTTGGCGGGGATTTTCATCTTCCGCGATGTACTCACCCCTGGTCAACAACAACGGGTGATCGATAGCCTGCCATTCATGAGCATCCTGCTCCCACCACAACCCGCACCCGACACATTATTGCCGACTGTTGCCCCTGTAAATCCAACGGCGGCGATGGATTTATTGAATTTAACCATTGAATTGGCGAGTCCCACACCAGAAAGCACCGAGTCAACAGAAGCCGTATTGCCAAACCCGCCAACGGTAATCGTCCCGACATCGACCCCTACCCCACAACCGACAGAGATCACACCAACCCCATCACCCACACCGACCCCATCACCGACTGATATGCCCACACAATCGGCGCAAATCGCCACATCCACACCGAGTGTCAGCAGTCTGCAACAACCACAAATCATGCGGGCATTAGTCCATACCAATACAGGCTTCACATGGGAACGACAAACATGGAATAACTGCGGTCCGACCAATATCACGATGGCGATGTCGTTTTATGGCTGGACTCGTGGTCAAGATTTCGCCCGTAACCTGATTCGCCCCAATGGTGAAGACCGCAATGTATCTCCGTTTGAGTTGGTGAATTTCGTCAACAACAACAGCGATTTACGGGCTTTATACCGTGTTGGTGGTGATTTAGGCTTGCTCCGCACATTGATTTATAGCGGGTTCGCCGTGGTCATCGAAAGAAGTCATATGTTCGAGGGGTACGACTGGCTAGGACATTATCAGACATTGGTCGGTTATGATGATAACCAACGAATCTTCACCGTATACGATAGCTTTTTGGGCGCGAATACCATCGAAACATACACCGATGTCGATAGCCACTGGCGGAATTTTAACCGTGTATTCATCGTGGTTTATCAACCAGACCGCGAGGCGGAATTATTCTCATTGCTGGGCGAACTAGCCGATCAAGGACGCGCCGCCGAAATCGCCTTCGATGTGGCACAAGCCGAAGCACGGTCAAATCCACAAGACCCGTTTGCCTGGTTCAATATGGGCAGTTCATTGGTGTTGCTAGGACGCTATCAAGAAGCCAGTGTGGCGTATGACCAAGCCACCAGTTTGGGCTTACCATGGCGCATGTTGTGGTATCAATTCGGACCATATAAAGCATTCTACGAAGTCGGGCGCTATCAAGATATTTTGGCATACGTCAATAACACCTTTTCGACCGATGGTGGTCAAGATGTCGAAGAAGCGTATTATTGGCAAGGACGGGCATTATTGGCGCTGGGTCGGCGGAATGAAGCCCTCGCCGCCTTCCAACAAGCGCTCAGCAAAAATCGTTATTTTGCCGATGCCCGCCAAGCCCTCACCGAATTAGGAGCATAACATGAGCGCACAAACATCATCGAATACCGCCACATCACGCCAATTAGCCCGCTCAACACTGGTCGTGATGATCGCCTTTGGCGTGGCGAAGCTCATCAGCTTAGGACAAACGGTCATCATCGCCAGCGTATTCGGTATTGGCGCGGAATGGGATGCGTTTGTCACCGCGAATCGCATCCCCGAATTGATATTCACATTGGTTTCGGGTGGCGCATTGGCACACGCCTTTGTGCCAATATTCAGTGGCTATTTGGCAAAAGGGGATAAAAATAGCGCGTGGACGCTCGCCTCGCATGTGGTCAATTTGGTATTTGTGGTGACATTCATCATCAGCACCATCGTGTTCATCACTGCCGAATGGTGGGTGGGAACAGTCGCCGCGCCCGGATTTGATGCCCAAACACAAGCCCAAACCGTTGGGCTGATGCGAATTTTGCTGATCGGCACCTTGATTTTTTCGGTCAGTGGGTTGGTGATGGGCATTTTGAATAGTCACAACCACTTTTTGTTGCCCGCGCTCGCGCCAATTATGTTCGATGTCGGCATTTTGATAGGTGTGATATTCTTATTGCCTATTTTCGGTGTGACGGGCATTGCGCTCGGCGCGGTATTCGGCGCGATGATGCACTTGGGGATACAAATCCCTGGGTTAATTCACTTCCGCGCCCAATGGAAGCCCGAAATCACCTTACGCGACCCTGTATTATGGCGTGTGATTCGCCTGATGTTACCCCGTGTGGCGGGGTTGGGGGTGTTCAGCATGAATTTCATCGTGATGAACAACATCGCCTCGCGTTTGGGGACGGGCGCGGTCAGCGCACTCGACTGGGGGTGGCGCTTGATGCAAATCCCACAGACGCTCATCGGCACAGCGATGGGGACGGTGATTTTCCCCACATTAGCGGCATTCAGCGAATTGGGGGATGATGACAATAAACGCACTGCGATGACGGGCGCGTTACGCTTCATCTTAGTGGCGACTATCCCCTCTGCTATTGGCTTGATTTTTGTCGGCAGACCGATTATCAGCCTGTTGGAACGGGGTGCATTCGATGCCAGTGCATCGGAATTGGTATATAGCACCTTACGCTTCTTCGCGCTGGGGATTATCGTCCATTCGACATTAGAGGTGATCGCCCGCAGTTTTTATGCCGACAAAGACACCCTCACCCCGCTATGGGCGGCATTAGTCGGCGCGGGCATTAATTTTGTCGCGGCATTTTTATTCACCAATGTGGGATATGCCCAAACATTCGGTTATCAAACGATGATGTTGGGCGTATTCAATTTGCCTTATGAACTCGATTTTCGGCGGGCATTCGGCGCACCGAGTGGCTTGGCATTGGCGAACACCATCGCCACAACGGTGGAAGTCGGCATACTCATCCTGATTTTGCGTCGCCGTTGGCATGGCATCCATGAGGATATATTGGCGACATCGGTCATCAAAGCCTTATTCGCCAGTTTGGTCATGGCGGGCGTAATCACGGTCATCAACTTCGGTTGGGGAATGCTCGGATTCGCCAATCGGGGCTTGATATTCACCATCGCACAGGTGATCATCGAAACAGGGATTGGTGCGCTCGTATTCTTCGGTGTCGCGTGGCTGATCAAGATGGAAGAATTACGCCTATTATGGAATTTGTTCAGGCGCAAGGTGAAAATTACACCTGCGGAGGTGGTCGCATGATTAAGATTATCAGCCAAACATTGGGGATTGCCGCCACCAATTGTTACATCATCGGCGATACCGATACCCATCAAGCCATCCTCATTGACCCCGTAGATAACGCACCACTACTGGTCAATACGGCGAAACAGGCGGGATTTGATATTCAACTCATCCTCGCCACGCATAGCCATTTCGACCACGTACTCGCCAGCGCGCCCCTCAAACAACTGACAGGTGCGCCCTTTTATATCCATCATGAAGGCGAAAAATGGCTCAAAACACTGCCCCAACAAGGCATCATGTTCACAGGTAAACCCTTCCCAGAAGCGGCAACACCCGATAGGTTATTGACAGATGAACCCGAAATTATCCAACTGGGCGCGATAACCCTAGAGACCATCTTCACACCCGGTCATGCGCCTGATCATATCGCCTTTTATCTGCGGAGCGAAAAGGTGCTATTCGCAGGTGATACATTATTTGCGGGGAGCATCGGACGGACAGACTTACCGGGCGGGAATTATCCGTTGCTGATACGATCCATCACCGAGAAATTATTCCCGTTAGGAGATGACACCCGCGTCTTGGCGGGTCATATGGAAGAGACGACCATCGGGCGCGAAAAGCGCACCAATCCATTTCTGATAGATTGAGATAAATTCATGACCACATCCACCAAACCACAACCATCCGCCCTAAAAAAATGGGCGGTGAACATCACCATCATGCTGGTGAGCATCATCATCACCGTTGGGGCAATTGCCTTGCTATTCCCCGATTTATTCAATCGCGCCATTGCCATCATCACACCCGCCGAGACCATCAAATTTTATGTTGGCATGGGTGATTTATTCATCGCACAACCCAATAGCATCGCCGCACCCGAAAATCCAACTGAAATTTTGGCGGAATACGTCCTCAAATGGGATGATGACGGCTTCAGATTGCCGAAAAATCCTGCTGATGAATATCCCATTTTGGCACTGGGCGATTCGTTCACCGAAGCGCCGAATGTCGGCACACCGTGGACAGATATTTTAGCCGATAAGATCGGGATGCCTGTGCGGAATATGGGATTTCGCGGTTATGGACCCGTTGAAGAAGCCATCATCATGCGTGAATATGCGACAAATACCCAAGCCGATTATGTCATCATCGCTTTTTTTGAGGGGAATGATATTTCTAACGCGCAATCTTATACATGGCAATATACGGATGAAAATCCATTTGAATTGCCCCATATCACCCGTCAAGCTATGCGTGATGATGCCCGTCAGGTTCTACTGTGGACATTTGAACCCCCACAAGGCGACACATTCAAATATCCTGTAACCCTCAATATCCATAATACCCAAGCACCAATGGCATTTTTGGAGGGATATATTTGGAATAATGTCGTCTCTGCTGATGATTTAGAAGCCAGCCGCCCCCTAGAAATGACCATACAGGCATGGCGTGACATCCAAGCCGTTGCGGGCGAGGCATGTGTGATACTCGCCTATTTGCCTTCTAAAGAGACGATTTATCTCCCCTATGTGGTTGAGGGCGATAGAGACACGATATTTGAAAACCCCATGCACCTCGTGTTATCCGATGTCCGATTTTTGAGCATCGTTGAAGACCCAGATGGTTCGTATGAGAAGTGGTATAACGGGCGATACGTCATACGCGACTCGATACAACGTCATGCACAAGCCGAAGGATTGGCATTTATCGACCTCACACCGCATTTTGAGGCACGCGCCCAAGCAGGTGAGATTTTGTTTTATGTATACGATACACATCCCAACCAACAAGGGCATGACCTCATCGGGACGGTGTTGGCGGATGCCCTCCGCGAAAAAAATCCATGTGAAGGATGAAGCATGAGCTGGTTTAATCAATTTTCGTATCCCATTTTTAGCGTGATGCTCATCATCGGCGCAATATTACTCATGCGCCGCCTCAAAATGAAGTTGCCTGTGATGAGCCTGATAACCATCATCCTCATTGCAGGATCGATCGCGCTCAATATCCTGCTCCGTCCGGGCATTAGCACGGTGAACAGCCCACAAGAGGCATATGACCTCATCGGCAACGGTCGCCCGACATTGTTGGTGTTTCATAGCAATTATTGTAGCGGATGTTTGGCGATGAACCCGTCTATTGTGGCGCTCGCCGAGCAAATCCGCGCCGATTACAATGTGATTCGGGTGGATATTCACACCGAGACGGGGCAAATCCTCACCCAAGCATTGGGATTTTCTGCCAGTCCAGAATTTGTGTTGTATACACCCGATGGACGCGAAGTCTGGCGAGGACACACCTTACCAAACGAAGAGAGTTTACAAATCGCATTGGGCGGGTCATGAAACCCCATATTTTGATGCTCTTCTTAGATGGTGTCGGGTTGGGTGATGATGTCCCACACAACCCATTTGCTGTTGCCGATTTACCGACCCTGCACAGCTTATCAAACGGAAAACGCTGGTTGCGCGATGTCGGTATCCAACGCACGGCGCGTAGCCTGCTCATCCCAACCGATGCCCAGATGGGTGTTTCGGGATTGCCCCAAAGTGGCACAGGTCAGGCGACCATCATCACAGGGCGCAACATCCCACACCTTATCGGCGAGCATTACGGACCCAAACCCAACCAAGCCACCCGCGACTTATTGGACGAAGATAATTTTTTCAAACGGGTTATCCGACACGGCAAGACGGCATCATTGCTCGAAGCCTATCCCCCCCAATGGCACAAGGGCATCAATAGCGGAAAAAGTTTGCCATCGAGTTATCAGTATGCGCTCCAATCGGCGGGGATACGTTTTTTGGATGAAGCCGATTTACGCGCTGGACGGGCGCTCAGTGGTGACTGGACGGGTGAGGGTTGGCGCACACAACTTGGTTATACCGATATGCCCATATTGACCCCATTCGAGGCGGGTGTACGACTGGTGGAACTCTCACGGGGGCATGATTTCGCATTTTTTGCCCACTGGCTGACGGATGTGATTGGGCATCGTGGCACAATTGCCGAAGCCACCACCCTCTTGACAACCTTTGATGGTGTGATGAGCGGGGTACTATCTGTGTGGGATGATGATGAAGGTGTGGTGATTATCACCAGCGACCACGGCAACATTGAGGATATTGGCAATCGACATCACACGGCGAATCGCGTGCCAACAGTGATTATCGGCGATCAGAAAGATGTGTTTGATGATATAGATACCCTCGCCGATATTGCGGGACGTATGGGGCAAATTTTGGGGATATAGATTATACTATACAAAAAGGATTTAGACATATGACGCTCGCAATTCAACCGCGCATGACCCTCGCCGAATTTGACGAATGGGCGAGCAAACAATATGACCGCAACTATGAATTTATCGGGGGGGAGGTGGTCGAGGTGGTATCCAATTCGCTCGCATCACGGGTAACATTCAAAATTGGCGGGTTTTTATTTGCTTATCTGCAGACGCACCCGATTGGCGAAGCCACAACCGCCGATGGCGGGTATATGGTCAATGGCGAACGTTATATCCCCGACATCGGTTTCATCCACAATGAGCGCATGATGGGCAAAGTGGATAGCCCATATTATCCTATTGCGCCTGATCTAGCAGTGGAGGTGATTTCCAATCCCAATAATCACCAAGAAATGCGCGATTTACGCATCAAGTTGGTGAATTATCTGAGCGCAGGCACAACCGTTTGGGTGATAGATCCATTCAGTCGCACTGCTGAAATTTACACACCGAATCAGCCTGTTCAGACCTTTGACGACACAGGCATTTTATCTGGTGGGACGGTATTGCCCAATTTTTCGCTCGCCTTGCGCGATGTATTACCACCTACCGATGCCACACCCGCCCACGAATGAATTTCACCCCAAATGTAATGATGAAGGCGCTGGTCACGACCAGTACAATAGCAGGTGCGGCGGCGATGTGCATATGCCATGCCACATAAATCCCCACCACCCCACCGATAGAGGCGATGATAGCCGAGAGTATCACCATATAGTGCAGGCGTTTGGTCATCAATTGCGCCGTTGCCGCGGGGGTGATGAGCATGGCGAGCATGAGTACCACGCCAATGGCTTGTAAATTGGCGACAATCGTCACGGCAATTAATATCAACAAGAGCAACTGCAACCTGCCAGATGGCAATTTAAGCGCGTGCGCCAATCCTGCATCAAAACTAACGACCAGTAACTCTTTGAAGAGCAAGATGATTGTGCCGATGACCACCACACCACTGATGAGCATGATCCACAAGTCTGAATCGCGCACACCAAAAATATCGCCGAATAAAATGTGGGTCAAATCACGCTGATACGTCCGCGGATCGCTACTGATGATGGCGATGCCCAAAGCGAACATCGCCACAAAGATGATGCCGATGGCTGTATCTTCCTTTAGGCGGGCTTTTTGTGTGAGCCAATTGATCAGAATTGCCGAAAAGATGCCCGCGCTTAATCCGCCGATGAATAACCGCACATCCTGATTAGGGATACTGCTCAAAATGGGCAATGCCGATGCGCCAGAACCATAAATATAAGCTATCGCCACACCTGGCAAGATGCTGTGCGATAGGGCATCACCAAAAAATGACATGCCACGCACCACCACGAATGCGCCGACTACACCACTGGTCAATCCCGCTAAGATGGCGGCGAAAATAGCATCTCGCATGAAACCATACCCCAATGGGGCGATGAAAATTTCTTCTAAGGTCATATGTTGTCGCTCATGATAAATTGTACGGGCATAATAACAAGCACGCCCGTTAGTGAGATTGTGTATCAATTAGCCTACGTCTATGTTGATGACCTGTCAATAGTGGGGTTGTTATGGATAATCGGTATGCATTATTATCTTCTGCAATATCTTTTATAATCCTTCTATTGACTATGCGTAAATTTTACACCTTATTGCCGATTGTAGCATTGCTCATCCTCACTTTTTTTACACGGGTATATCTCTCGGCGAGCGTGCCAGAGAGCGAAGCCTTTGATGTGACGTGGAATTTATCCGATGCCTTACGCATCAGCCGAGGCGAGGCGTTCCCCGCCTATTTCGATACTCGCCCAGAGCCGATGTATCGGTATCTATTGGCGGGATGGTATATCCTCACCAGTCCAAGCCTATTCACCACACGGCTCATGCAAGCGATAATCGCCACATTGACCTGTGCGCTCATCTATCGAGCCACCATCACCCTATTCAAAAAACATCCCTATCGGCATCTTGGCGCTATCCTCGCATCGGCGACACTAGTGGCTATTCCCCCCCATTTATTTTTAACCCGTGCGCCATATCGGTCGGCATTATTGCCCTTGGCGATGAGCATTGCCCTGATAGGGTTGATTCGCGCTTATCAGACCAAACGATTACGCATATGGGCTTTGGGTGGATTATTCAGTGGTTTGGTGGTCAACACCTATTTGGCAGGACTCGCCACCATCCCCTATCTGATTGGATTTATCATCCATCAAGCGATTTTTCAGAAAGATAAAAAATGGACACCGCGTTTATGGATAACGGCATTGATCACGATGGGCATAGCAATCATCCCATATGTGGTGCTGATTATCACCGTCCCCGATTTGTTCGGCAGGGCGCAAGATATGGCGACTAAGCTACCTATCGGCGAGCGCATCGTCAAGGGGGTGAGTGGCTTATGGCGGGCAATTTTTGTGGATGGTTGGATTGTACCCATTTACAGCACCCCCTATACCCCATTTTTGAACCCGTTCTTAGGCATGTTGGCAATTATCGGCATGATCATGGCAATTCGCCGTTGGCGGTACGGCGACTCAGCGTTGATTTATGGCGGGATAATCTGTTTTGCATTGCCTGCGACACTCTCGATAGACCCCAATCATCCCGTGCGCTTGGTGGGGATTTTTCCGTTTTTGGCGATATTGGTGGCGTGGGGTGGATTAACGTGTATCGATGGATTGGCATGGATTATCGCAAAAAGTCAAGCGACATTATCGCCCCAATGGGGAATTATTCCGATGGGGGTATTGGCATTTTCATCGGTCATCGTCACTCATCATGCTTATCAGAGCCTGTTCGCAGACCCCGCTCGCTACGACCCGCCCGAACTTTGGCCCAATATCCCACAACAATTCCCCATCGGCTTACACGATGCGCTGGATAAGCTCACACAAGCCACCCAACCGACCTATGTCCCTATCGGTAGCACCAACAACCCATTAGGCTATTTTATCTTGCAACGCCAAGCCTATCCTAACGTGACAACATGGGCGCGGGCAGGTCTGACCCACCTACCAGAGGGGGAAATTTTTTATCCTACGGTCGATTATTATCATGACGAGACTGATGAAACATCCGAGTTACAAGTGTTGCTATTGCCCGATGACGACACGATTATCATTTTGCCACCGATCGCCCCGCTACAAAAACCACGTAACGGCACACGCATTTATAATGATCGGGGATGGATAATCGCCTATACCG
Organism: Phototrophicales bacterium; assembly: GCA_002794515.1. Taxonomy (GTDB): domain Bacteria; phylum Chloroflexota; class Anaerolineae; order Aggregatilineales; family Phototrophicaceae. Next base: position 3,271 of record PGTJ01000012.1, on the reverse strand, counting down.
CGCCACGTCCAGCAGAGCCGTTGCCCGATGAATTTATTCATATGAATATCGCTCAATTCATCCCGACATTCAGTGGTGCAGTTCAGTTAATAAACAAACCATATGCCATTGCGTTAGATGATGTATCGACTACACAATCTGTGCCTCTTATGCTTTATTGGCGTGTGGTGGCTGATGCGCCTGCCGACTTTTTCAGTGTGGCGATGTTGGTGGATGATAATTTTAATGGCTTGGGTGTGAGCGAACATTATATTTTGCCATATTTGTATCCATCGGCACGGTGGCAAGTCGGTGATATTATCCCCGATAGTCATACGCTGATGTTACCCGCCTATTTGCCCAACATCACCTATCGGCTTGGGACGGGGATTTATGTGCCACCGAGTCGGGATTTGGTCTCACTCCAAGCGCCAATTCGCAATCATGCCAATAATTTATGGTTATGGGGTATGGCAACCGCCAATATGCCCACATCAGTAGCTATACCTGATAGCATGATACACCTATCGGCAAAATTAGGTGATGACATCACCTTGTTGGGATACATATCGACCTCAAGTGAGACGACATGGCGGATAGATTTATATTGGCAGACAACCGATTTGCCTGAAGAAAATTTATTGCTCTTCATTCATGCCCTACACGATGATGCGATAATCGGGCAATGGGACGGCATACCCACTTCGCCGACATGGACTTGGGTCGCCGATACAATCATCCATACCACCCATGAATTGATGCTTAATGATATACCGCATGTCTTTTCTGTGGGATTGTATCGTTATCCATCATTAGAACGATTATCTGTCATACACAATGGTCAACCCGCACCCGATAATCAGATAACACTTGCACCATAGGGACTTATCACGCCCATACAAATGCACTTCTGCACATCCCTATGATTCACACGATGCTATCTTCTAAGAAGAATGTCGCCTGACCACCATGCTCAAATATGCCAACACGGTTGCCATAGGCACGGCGCAAAATTTCGGGTGTGAACACATCTTTGGGCGCACCATCGGCGATAATACGGCGATTCAACACGATTACGCGGTCAAAACGGGTTTGCGCCAATGTTAAATCATGCGTGGCGATGAGCATGGTGATGCCTTTAGACTGCAAATCGGTGAGTGTGGCGAGGATTTCTTCTTCGGCATTCACATCCACACCATTAAACGGCTCATCCAAGAGCAACACATCGGTCTCTTGTGCCAATGCGCGGGCGATGAACACCCGCCTGCGCTGACCACCACTGAGCTGACCAATTTGCCGATGGATAAAATCTGCCATGCCCACTTGTTCAAGGGCATGATGCACAATTTGTCGATCATGTTTGTTCGGCATCTTGAACCAGCCGATTTTCCGCACCCGTCCCATCATCACAACATCCTCAACGGTGACAGGGAATGACCAATCTATCGCCTCTTGTTGCGGGACGTAGCCAAATAATTTATGACTGGTGCGACAATCTTCACCATGTAATGAAATATATCCCGTTTGATGCGGTATCATGCCGACCAATGCCTTGAATAACGTGCTTTTACCCGCACCGTTCGGTCCGATGAGCGCAACACGTTCACCAATGTGCAAATCGAAGCAAATATCGGCGATGGCAAAATCTGACCCACGATACCCCGCCGAGAGGTTATCAACTGTCAATGCTGTGATCGATTGTGAATAAGGTAATTGTGCGAGCAAAGTCATGTTTACCCATTGATAAATGATATAAAGTCTCATTTATCATGTCACTATCGTGAATAATTGTCAATAGGATGAATGATAAATATCAGATAATAGAGCGTCATTCTGAGGCGATTCTTACACTACAATAATAATATCAAAGGGTATGGAGGATTTTGAAACGTGTTACGAGTGATTAACATCATCAGCTTAGGTGGATTATTATTGCTCGCACTGGTCATCATGGGAACGGCTGATTATGGCACAAGTTTGGCGCAGTCTGGCGGTTTCGCGCTCCGTTTTTATGGATATGGTTATAACGACTTGGGACGGGTGAAAATCCCGATACATCCTGATCGACCTGCCGATATCGGTGGTGATTTCACCATCGAATTTTGGATAAAAGCAAATTTAGCAGATAACCCCACATCGGCTTGTAGCGAAGGCAATGATACATGGATTAATGGCAATATCATCATCGACCGCGATTTATTCGGCAATGTTAGTTTTGGGGATTACGGCATTTCGTTATGTGGTGGACAAATCGCCTTTGGCACAAATAATGGCTCATCTGGTTTGACCATTGTCGGGGGGAGCAATGTGGCGAATGGGCAATGGCGACATATCGCCGTCACACGCCAACAGAGCACTGGTCAGATGCGAATTTTTATTGATGGCACACAAGTCCGTTCTAGCACTGGACCAACGGGCAACATCAGCTATAATGATAGCCGCCAAATCAGCAATATGTGTAATCCGGGTGGTAACAGCCCATGTGTGAATGAACCGTTCATCGTCATCGGCGCAGAAAAGCACGATTACGACCCCATGAATTATCCACCTTATAACGGATTTTTTGACGAATTACGCATATCAAACATCGTGCGCTACACATCGAATTTCACCCGTCCATCTGCCCCCTTCACATCAGATAGCAATACCGTAGCCTTATATCACTTTGATGAAGGCACGGGCAACAGCATCGCCGATAGTTCGGGTAATAACAACACGGCGACCCGTAACTTCGGTGGTTCGCCCAATCCCGGTCCAATATGGGTGACAGATACACCATTCAGCACCAGTAGCACACCGACACCAACCCCAACAGCAACCAATACCCCGCCTGCATATACAACCATCACCATTTCACATAACGAGCTATTCGCCAAATTATCGGCACGTAATGGTGATGGATTGAATTATTTGCTCATCGGCTTAGGGGCAAATATGCTCAACATTTATAGCTTATGGAATGGACAGGTGGCAATCACCCCAATAACCGTTGTATCAACGGGTTATATTGTGCAATTCAGGCAAGGCATCAGCACACTGGTGGGCGGTGGCACAATCAGCAATGAGCATCAGGCGATACTCCACACTCGGATTGTTGCCGATTTGAACCATGCTTTCACCGATGTGATGAATAGTCGTTATACGATGCCTCATAATGTCCAAGATATTACTATCTCGACCAGTCAAATCACTGTTGGTGTGAGCATCGTTCCTTGACGTTGGGCGGTATGCGGATTACAATTATTCGGCTACCAAGATAGGTGATTTAAGACCATGTTTGAGAGTTTAAGTT